>SXYT01000027.1 GCA_005788205.1 Actinomycetota bacterium
CTGCACGATGTAGGGCCCCGCGGGCAGGTCTGACGCTGTCGGCACCGCGGGCGTGACCGTGGCTGCCTGCACACCGCCGCGCCCCTCGGCCCAGGCAACGGGTGCGAGGGCTGCGGCAAGGAGGAGGACGCAGAGCCTGCGCCTCACAGCCTCGCGCCCTGCATGGCCGCCGCGGCCACCGTGTTCTCCATCAGGCAGGCCACGGTGAGAATGCCCGTGCCGCCCGGCATCGGCGTGACCGCGGAGGCGATGCCCTGGACCGCGTCGAAGTCGATGTCACCGACGATGCCCGACTCCGTGCGCGAGATCCCCACGTCCACGAGCACTGCACCGCGCTTCGTGTGCGCCGCGCCGATGCTGCGCGCGACACCCGTTGCCGACACCACGATGTCGGCCTGGCGGCACACGTCCACGAGGTCGGTGGTGCGCGAGTGCGCGAGCGTGACCGTGGCGTCCGCACCCTTCTGCGCAAGGAGCAGCACCATCGGCAGTCCAACGAGCGTGGAGCGCCCGATGACGACGGCACGCGTCCCCGCCGTCTCGATGCGATAGTGGGCGAGCAGGCGCATCACGCCGAGCGGGGTGCAACCCACGTGGCCGGGCACGCCGCGCACAAGGCGGCCGAGCGACGTCTCGGTGAGACCGTCCACGTCCTTCTCGGCAGGGATCAACGCGAGCACGCGGTCCGCATCCAGGTGCGCGGGCAGGGGCATCTGCACGAGGATCCCGTGCACGGACGGGTCTGCGGCGAGGCGTGCCACCTCGGTCTCCACCTGCACCTGCGTCGCATCCGCCGCCATCTCGACACCGACCGAGGTGATGCCCACCTCCGCCGCGGTGCGGTGCTTGCTCGCCACGTAGCGCGCGCTCGGGGCGTCATCGCCCACCAGCACGGTGGCCAGGCACACCGCGGGGTTGCCCGCGGCGGCGAGCCGCGCGGCGAGACCGGCGAGGATGGCGTCGCGCACCGGCGCACCATCCATGCGCATCGTCTTCAACGGGGCCTCGCTCACCCCGTCATCGTATTTCGGCCGCGGCGGGGCCCACCCCGCACGACCTGAAGAATCACCTAAAGATCGCCGGACTCCGGGCGTGCGGGGAGGAACAGGAGCGCGCAGACCATGCCGAAGAACGCCATTCCGGCCGCCACGAGGGTGGCGTTGCCGAAACCGTTCATGAACGCGTCGCTGACGGCTTGCTGCACCACGGGGCGTGCCGCCTCCGGTGCCTGCTGCGCGACGGCGTACGCCGCCCCCACCGACTCCTGCGCGGCGCCGAACACACCTTCCGGCAGGGCCGCCACGAGCCCCGGGATGGACTCGAACTTCGAGGCGATGGCGGGCGTCCACAGCGACACGAAGACCGACCCGAGCACGGCGACACCGAGCGTGCCGCCCACCTCGCGGCTGATGTCGTTCACCGCGGAGCCGACCCCCGCCTTGTCCACGGGGAGCGACCCCATCACCGCGTCCGTGGAGGGTGACGTCACCAGGGAGAGACCGTTCGCCATGAACAGCATCGAGATGATCACCGGCCCCCAGTACGCGGTGTCCGCATCGACCTGGCTGACGATCGTGAAGCCGATCCCCATGTTCATCAGCCCGAGCGCGACCACGCGCTTCGTGCCGAACTTGAGTGCCGCGCGCGCGGCGAACGGTGCGGTGATGCCCGCGCCGAGAGCGAACGGCAGGGTGTGCACGCCCGCGCTCAGCGTGTCGTAGCCGCGCACGAACTGGAAGTACTGCGTGACGAGGAACGTGAAGCCGAACAGGCAGAAGAACGCAATGCCGAGGCTGCCGGTGGCGGCGCTGAACCTGGCGTTCCTGAAGAAGCTGACATCGAGCAGCGGCTCGCTGCGGGTGGTCTCCCACCGCACGAACAGTGCCAGCGCGACGGCCGCCAGTACGAACCCCGCATTCGACTCGAACGAGCCCCAGCCCCAGTGCGGCGACTCGATCACGGTGAACACGAGGGCCGAGATGGCGACCACGGAGAGGAGCACGCCGACCATGTCGAGGCGGTGGGCACCGGGGTCCCTGGACGTCGGCAGCAGCCATGCCCCGGCAGCCAGCGCGACGATGACGATCGGCAGGTTGATGAGGAACACCGAGCCCCACCAGAAGTGCTCCAGCAGGAAGCCGCCGGAGATCGGCCCGAACGCGACCGCCATGCCGGAGACTGCCGACCAGATGCCGATTGCCTTCGCGCGCTCGACCGGGTCGATGAACAGGTTGGTGATGATCGCGAGCGTCGCGGGGAACACGAGCGCAGCGCCCACGCCCATCGCGCCGCGCCAGAAGATCAGCTCGCCCGACGTGTCGGAGAACGCACCGATCGTGCTGCAGATGGCGAAGAGCACCAGGCCGACCTGCAGCGCGCCCTTGCGCCCGAAGCGGTCGCCCAGCCCGCCGCCCGCGAGCAACAGGCCCGCGAACACGAGGGCGTAACTGTCGACGATCCATTGCAGCGCGGTGGTGGAGGCATCCAGCTCGCGCTGCAGGGTGGGGAGGGCAACGTTCACGATGAGGTTGTCCACCACCACGAGGAAAAGGCTGATGCTCAGCACCACGAGCACCCACCAGCGCCGGGCGTACGCCTTGTCCATGGACGAGCTGTCCACGGATGCTGCGGCCTGCGGCGACGATGAGCCAGAAGAAGAAGCAATGTTCATACTTGACAGTGTCTATCATTGTTTCTAGACATTGTCAACCTGTACTCTGACCCGCATGGACGTGCGCAGGGCAGTTCTTGATGCCGCCATCGAGATCATCGCGACGGACGGCCCTGACCAGGTGTCGATGCGCGAGGTCGCCCGACGCGCTGGCGTCAGCCACCAGGCGCCCTACCACCACTTCACGGACCGTGCCGGCATCTTCGCAGCAATCAGCGAGGAGGGGTTCCGTGTATTCACCGCGGAGTTCCGCAGCGCCCTCGACGGGGCATCCGACTCCCTGACGGACTGCCTGAGTGCGTACGTGCGGTTCGCCCTGGCACACAAGGGCCACTTCAAGGTGATGTTCCGCTCGGACATCTGCGGCGTCACCACCCACGAGGCAACGCGCGAGGCTGCCGACGCTGCGTACCTCGCCCTGCTGGATCTCGCCGCTCTTGCGGGCAATGCACCGGCGGGTGTTGACGCAGTGGTCCTCCCCGTATGGCTGTGGTCCCAGGCCCACGGCCTCGCCACGCTGCTGGTGGACGGTCCGCTCGCGGCCAAGCTCCCCCCGGAACTGCAGATCGAGACTCTCGTCGATGAGGTCGCGCGCTTTGCTGCAGAGCGGCTCTCTGCGCCCCAGCAGGCGACAAAACCCTGAATCCATTGAGCAATAGCAATCCCGACTGAACTTGTCGGAATTCACTCCTTTGCCCCTATCCTGATCGAGGCGTCCCCGAACGGGGACCACAGACCCCCATCTCATTACCCATCTCATTCACCCCCACTTCACACAAGGAGACAGTCATGACCGTCCGACTCGGCGACGAAGCCCCCAACTTCACTGCAGACACCACGCAGGGCACCATCAACTTCCACGAGTGGCTGGGCGACTCGTGGGGCGTTCTCTTCAGCCACCCGAAGGACTTCACCC
>SXYT01000128.1 GCA_005788205.1 Actinomycetota bacterium
CGCTCATGCGCAGGCCGTCGCAGGCCTGCGGGCTCGTCACCTCGTGCCCCAGGTGCAGGGCGATGGACAGCAGGTCGGCCTCGCCGGGCGCGGAGTGCACCACGTGCTGGTCCCAGACCTTCTGGGGGAGTGTCATCGGTGTCGACATCGGCGGTCCTTGTTTGAAAGAGTCTCACTATCTGGGATATACTTCCCAGTTAATGGACAGTGTATCGGGAGTCGGGGTTCTGGACAAGGCCTTCGCGGTGCTGCAGGCGCTCGCGCGCGAGCCGCTCGCTCTCGCCGGGGTCGTGGAGGCCACCGGGCTGCCGCGAGCCACCGCCCACCGCCTGCTCCTCGCGCTCGAGACACACGGCGCGGTGCGGCGCAACGAGACCGGCGAGTTCTGCATCGGCCTCGCGATGGTCGGTCTGGCGACGGCCGCCACCGACCAGTTCCCGTGGCTCGACAAGGCGAGGACGGCAGCGCGCCGGTTGAGAGATGCCACCGGCGAGAGCGTGCAGGTGTACGTGCCGGAGGGCAACGGGCGCCGCTGCATTGCCTCCTTCGAGTCAACCCACGGCCTGCGCTGGATCGTGCCCGTCGGCGCCCTGCTGCCGCTGTCACGGGGCTCGGCGGGACGCATCCTCGCGGGGCAGAAGGTCACCCAGGGCGGGTGGATCGAATCGAGCGAGGAGCGCGAGAAGGGCGTGGCCTCCGTGAGCGCACCGGTGACGGATGCCGACGGGAACGTCATCGCGGCGGTCAGCCTGAGCGGCCCGCTCGAGCGGATGGGGCAGAACCCCGGTCGCCGCCACGGTGCGGCTGTGGCCCGCGTGGCGCGTGGTCTCTCGGGCTGACGCTTCGCCGCCGTTGTCGTCATGCGGTCTCACACATTGCCGCCATGACACAGCACCCACCCCACCAGCACCCCTCCGGACACGGCGTCATCGCGTTGGCCGTGCACGCAGAATCCGTCCTCCACGGCATGGTCGACTCGTTCGAGCTCCCGGGGGCGCGCCTGTACGGCATCAACACCGGCGATGCGGTGGAGTCGGCACCCGCGCCGTGCCTGCTCGCCCAGCACCCCGACGTGTACGAGCTGCTCGAGTCGCCCACGAGCGGTCTCGCCCGCATGTTCGATGCCGCCGCGATCGTGACGACAGGATGGGCTGCGCCGCTCGACGAGAACGGGGAGGTGCGCGGTGCCCCCAGTGAGCACGCACAGAGGCGCAGGGTCAGACTCGTCGTCCTCGTCACCAACAGTGGCGTGGCGAGCGTGCTGCGGTTCGCCGACGACCCGCACAACGTCGTCACCGACCCCGGTTCGGCCACCGGCTCGCTCGCCGAGGCGATCGAGCAGTTCTGGTTCGACCCACCCGCGGAGCACGTGGCCGCGTCATGAGCCGCGTGTGACGTCGGGCGTGACGCCACGTGCGCACGTTCACAAGTGCGCAAAGTGGTGCGGGCGGGCCTAACCTGAGGGACGTGACAACCCCCGACGCACAGTGGGCCGGGCGCGTGCGCGCACTGGCCGCGGAGAGAGACGCGGTGATTCTCGCGCACAACTACCAGGTGCCCGAGATTCAGGACGTCGCCCACCACGTCGGCGACTCCCTCGCCCTCTCGCGGATCGCAGCAAGCGTCCCCCAGTCGACCATCGTCTTCTGCGGAGTCCACTTCATGGCCGAGACGGCCAAGATCCTCAGCTACGACAAGACGGTCATCATCCCCGACGAGCGCGCCGGCTGCTCACTGGCCGACACCATCACCGCCGACCAACTGCGCGCGTGGAAAGCAGAGCATCCCGGTGCCGTCGTGGTCAGTTACGTGAACACCACGGCCGCGGTGAAGGCCGAGACGGACATCTGCTGCACCAGCTCGATCGCCGTGGATGTCGTTGCGTCGGTCCCGCACGACCGCGAGATCCTCTTCTGCCCTGACCAGTTCCTGGGGGCGCACGTGCAGCGGGTGACGGGCCGCGACAAGATGCACATCTGGATGGGCGAGTGCCACGTGCATGCGGGCATCAACGGGGCCGACCTGAAGGCGATGGTCGCCGCCGAGCCCGACGCCGAGCTGTTCGTCCACCCCGAGTGCGGGTGCGCCACGAGCGCGATGTACCTCGCCTCTGAGGGTGTCGTGCCGAAGGAGCGCACGAGGATCCTCTCCACCGGCGGGATGCTGGACGCCGCGCGCGAGACGAAGGCCCGCAAGGTCCTCGTCGCAACCGAGACCGGCATGCTGCACCAGCTGCGCAAGGTGAATGTCACCACCGACTTCCAGCCGGTCAACCGTGCCGCCGTCTGCAAGTACATGAAGATGATCACCCCGGAGAAGCTCGAGAATGCGCTGCGCACCGGCGACGACGTCGTGGACGTGCCGTGTGACATCGCCGACAGGGCCCGGGCATCCGTGGAGCGGATGATCGCGATCGGCACGCCCTCCCGTGTCGGCGAGTAGGGGCATCCCCGCGCGGCTCGCCGCGCCCGAACCCACCTGGTCCGTGGAGACAGACGTGGTGGTGCTCGGCAGCGGTGCTGCGGGTCTCTCGGCTGCGCTCGCGGCGCGGCCCGTGCGCGACGTGCTGCTCATCACGAAGGACACGCTCGACGCCGGCAGCACCGGCTGGGCGCAGGGCGGACTTGCTGCCGTGCTCGACCCGAACGACTCGATCGAGAACCACGTGGAGGACACGCTCGCCGCCGGTGCGGGGCTGTGCGACGAGAACGCCGTGCGCACACTCGTGAGCGAGGCCCCCACTGCCATCCGCTACCTCATGCACCTCGGCGCCTCGTTCGACCCCGGCGCGCACGGGGGTGTGGCCCTCACGCGCGAGGGCGGCCACTCGCACCGTCGCATCGTGCACGCAGGCGGTGACCAGAGCGGAGCCGAGGTGCAGCGCACGCTGGACGAGTCCGTTCGTCTTGCTGGTGTGCGGATCATCGAGCGTGCGTTCGGTCTTGACCTCATCATCGGTGCCGACTCCCGTGGGCGCCGCGCCGTCGCGGGCATCCGGGTCGCACTTCTCGACGAGAACGGCGGGGTGGAGAGCGTCGGCACAGTCACGGCGCGCGCCGTGGTGGTCGCCACCGGCGGGTACGGCCAGGTCTATGCGTCCACGTCCAACCCGCCGGCCGTCACGGGTGACGGCATCGCACTGGCGATCCGTGCCGGCGTGCCGGTGGCCGGTCTCGAGTTCATCCAGTTCCACCCCACAGTGCTGTGGCGCGGCGCGGAGGCGCGCGGCCAGCAGGCCCTCATCAGCGAGGCGGTGCGCGGCGAGGGAGCGATCCTCCTCGACGCTGCTGGCAGGCGCGTGATGGCGGGCGTGCACCCCCAGGAGGATCTCGCCCCGCGTGATGTCGTTGCCGCGGCGATCAGCAGCCGCATGGCCGAGGCGCCCGCCGGCATCGACGACCACGTGTACCTGGACGCGCGACGCATCGAGAACTTCGCCGACAGGTTCCCCTCGATCACCGCATCATGTCTCGACGCTGGCATCGACCCGCAGCATGAGCTCATCCCGGTCGCGCCGGCTGCGCACTACGTGTGCGGCGGCGTGCGTGCAGACATCGACGGCACCACCTCCATGCCCGGTCTTTACGTGGTCGGCGAGGCGGCGTGCACCGGCGTGCACGGCGCGAACAGGCTGGCCTCGAATAGCCTCACCGAGGGGGTCGTCGCCGGCACCCGCGTGGGACGTGCGCTCAGCTGGTCGTTGCCCGGGGATGCGGCTCCCGCCGCGGAGGAGGCACCTGCCGGCCTGCTCGACTCCTACCACCGTTCCGCGCTGCGCACCGCGATGTCGAAGTACGTCGGCGTGCTGCGCACACCCGAGGGCCTGAAGCAGGCGCAGTCGATCCTCGACACCCTCGCCTCGAACGTGTCGCCGGCCGTCGTGCCGACGCGCAAGGCTTTCGAGGCAACGAACATGCTCACCATCGCGAGTGCCGTGGTGGCGGCTGCGCAGGCGCGCACCGAGAGCCGGGGATGCCACCGCAGGATCGACGTCGCCGAACCCGATCCCGCATGGGAGCGCCACCTCGTTGCCACTCTGCGCAACGGCCACATCGAGGTGCAGTAATGGACCTCTTCGCGATGTCAGCGGGCACGGCCGCACGTCTCGCGGCCGCCGGCCTCGATCCCGATCTGGTCGCCGACGTCATCGCGCGGACTGTCGCAGAGGACCTCGACGGCGGCGTCGACGTCACGTCGGTCGCCACCGTGCCGCCCGCCCAGCGCAGCGTGGTCACCTTCGGTGCCCGCGCGGACGGTTGCCTTGCCGGACTCGACATCGCGTGCGCGGTCGTCGAGACGGTGTGCGGCCCGGGGAACGTCACCATCGAACGGGTCAAGTCGGACGGTGACCGCGTGCGCACCGGCGACGTCATCGCGCGCGTGACAGCACCGACCCAGCGCATGCTCACCGCCGAGCGCACGGCACTCAACCTTCTTTGTCACCTCTCGGGCATTGCCACTGCGACGTCCAGGTGGGTCGATGCCGTGGCCGGCACGGGCGCCGTCATCCGCGACACCCGCAAGACCACGCCCTTGCTGCGCCGGATGGAGAAGCACGCGGTGCGATGCGGCGGTGGTCAGAACCACCGGATGAGCCTGAGCGACGCTGCACTGGTGAAGGACAACCACATCGCGGCGGCCGGCGGGGTGCGCGAGGCATTCGCCCTCATCCGTGCCGCCGCGGCAGATCTCCCCATCGAGATAGAAGTGGACACGCTCGACCAGTTGCGCACCGCAATCGACGCCGGAGCCGACGTGGTGCTCCTCGACAACATGCCGCCTGCGGTGATGCGCGAGGCCGTGGCCATCGCGGCGGCACACCGGGATTCCTCAGGGAAGGACGTCCTGCTGGAGGCGAGCGGCGGGCTCACGCTCGACAACGCGCGCGCCGTGGCGGAGACGGGCGTCCACTTCATCAGCGTGGGCGGGCTGACGCATTCGTCGCCGATCCTCGACATCGGCCTCGACTTCGGGACGATTGCGTAGGGTCCGTTCCCGTCGGCGGGCGGTCACGGGGTGCCGAAGTACCTGATTGCCCTCACGTCGTAGTCGATCGAGTTGGTCTTGTACCAGGACGGGTTGCCGCCGTCCAGGTAGCTCTGGGCCTCGGCGTAGATGTTGCTGTTCTGGGAGGAGCTCCAGAAGTTGCGGCTGTTCGGCATACCGACCAGCGCCTTGTTCGGGTACATCAAATGAAGCTCGAGGATCGACGGCAGGAACCAGTCCGCGGTGCCGTTCGGCGAAACGTAGGAGTCTGCCGCCGCGGCCGCGCTGCCGGTCGTGCATGCAGCGGCCGCGAGGATCAAGGATGTGTTGGCCTGGCCGGTCCCGATGTTGCGGCTGAAGGCGCCGGGCAGCAAGGTCACGTTGTTGTTGCACCACCTGATACTCGTTGCCGCGTTGGCGGGCGCGACCTCCAGGTACTTCCACGGGTATGACGACCCGTTGGGTGCGACATAGAAGACCTTCCCCCCGCCGGGGCCCGTGTCGCCCAGCACACAGCTGCCTCCGGTCGCACAGGTCAACGGGACAGTGGTCGTGGTCGTTGTGGTCGTTGTGCTTGTTGTTGTCGTAGTCGTGGTCGTTGTGGTTGTGGTGGTAGTTGTCGTGGACGTGGTTGTCGTCGGCACTGAACTCGTTGTCGTGGTCATGGTCGTGGTGACTGGAACTGAGCTCGTCGTGGTTGTCGTGGTGGCGAGCGTCGAAGTGGTTGTCGACGGGCGGGGCTGCACGGTCGAGGTGGTCGTCGTCACTGCCGTCGTCGTGGTCGTCGCAGCAAGCGACGTCGGTGTTGCCTCCACGAACGGGGCTGAATCCGCGGCATTGCCCACGGGGGTTGCCGTGACGACTGCCTCTGCGGGGGGCTCGTAGGTGTCGACCTCGTAGCCCTCCACGGTCATGTCCCGCGTGAAGGCCGACGGCAGGTCCGGCAGTTCGGCGGCCTGCTGGAGGTCCACGGGGATCGTGACCGTCGTGCCGGAGAGTTCCGATCCCGGGCGCGTCTGCACACCTTCCGGCGTGCCGGAGACCGTCAGCTGCGGTCGCGAGTCGTCCACGATGATTGCAGGCGTGCCGCCGGCCTCAACCTGCAGCGCGTTCTCGGACACCTTGACGGATGACTCCAGGTTCTCGATGGACACGGCATGGTCACCGGCGGCCACGGACACGGTCGTCCCCTCGCCGCCCGCCTGCAGCACGGGGCCGTCGACGGCAATCGGGAGATCGCCGTCGACGGAGTGGGTCACCCTGATCACCGACCGCCTGTTCGCGATGAAGAGGCTCGTCTTGCCCTTCAGCCTGACCTTGAACTTCTTCGACTTCACGCGGACGAGGAACTCGGGGATTTGTCTGGCCGAGTTGTTGTGCAGGGGCTTCGCGCGGCGCTGGGCGGCGGCCTGGAGGGGGGAGATCTCGCCGCCGTCCGTCTGGATGACCCAGTCGAGCGCTGCTGACCGGATCAGGAGCAGGGTCTCGTCGACCGCCTCGTCGCCGACCGGCGACTTCGCGGTAGATCGTGACTCCATCGAGGTGATGTCCAGCATGTCGGCACCGCCGGTCCACGGTGCCGGGTCGGCCGTGGGGTCGGCTGCGGAGAACGAGAACTCCCAGGTGCCCGAGGCAAGGTTGATCCTCACGTACCTGTTGCGACCCGGCCAGTTGGAGTCGTACACCCGCACCACTGCGATGTCGCCCGGCTCGAACTCGAGCGCGTACGGCAGCACGGCATGACCGCCCTTGTCGGTGTAGACGCCGAGCGTGTACGTGAGGCGGCCGGCCGCGAGTTCTCGGGACAGGGCTGCGAGCTTCTCGCTGAGCGTGCGCCCGGCCCACTCGTCGCTCTCGTCGCGCACCTCCGGGAAGAACTGCGTGGCGAACGACCGGAATATCGCGTGGGTGACGTCGCCGTCGTTCGACAGGGACGACGTGGCCGGGGACTTCGATCGGTCGAACCGTGACGCTGCGGTCACCACCATTCCCTCGCAGTGGCCGGTCTGGCGTGCCTGGTTCACCATCTGGGCCCAGGCATTGGCCTGCGGCGTGAGCACGCAGGGATCTGTGACCCCGTTTGTGCAGGCCTCCGCCCCGGCGACACGGAGCATGTCAATGTCATCGAACTGCTCCGGGGTCGCCCGCGAGGTGAAGTTCGGGAACGCGAACCCGTCGTCGGACGGCTGGAGAGTTGTTGCCACCGGGAGTCTCTCCAGGGCAACTTCGTCGCCCGAATTGCGGGATGCGAACACGAAGATCCCTGCCGCCGTGAGGGCGGCTACGAGGAGGGAGTTGCGAGCGAAGGTGCCCGGATTCCGCGGGACGCGTGTCACCAGCCCATTATGACTGAGTCTGGACTCAATGTGTGAGCCAGGCGGCCTCGGCCTCGCCCATGGGGGTGGACGGCGGGCCGCTCGTCATCGGCCACAGCTCCTCGCTGATGCGCCGGAAGTTCCCCCCGCACCCCAGCTGGCCGAGAATCGCGTACAGGCCCAGGTTGATGCGCTTGATGAGCCCGAAGTCGAGGAACTTGACCTTTCCGTCCCCGTGGAAGAGGTAGTCGCCCGGGTGGGGGTCGCCGTTGAACGCGCGGAACCTGTACAGGCTGCGGAAGACGAACCGGAAGATCAGAACCACCGGATGAGCCTGAGCGACGCTGCACTGGTGAAGGACAACCACATCGCGGCGGCCGGCGGGGTGCGCGAGGCCGTGGTCGTCGTGTCCGCCCACCGGGAGACGACGGGCCGGGACGTCCTGCTGAAGGCGAGCGGCGGTCTCACGCTGGACAACGAGCGCGCCGTGGCGGAGACGGGCGTCCACTTCATCAGCGTGGGCGGGCTGACGCATTCGTCGCCGATCCTCGACATCGGCCTCGACTTCGAGACGCTGGTCTAGGCCTTCGGTTTCCTGAACCGCAGGTCGCAGGTTTGATCCCTGCCGGGGACGCTAAGGACAAAGGAACCATGAGACATGGAGCCCGGTCATGGACAGTTATTCGCTCTGTCTGGCCTAACCTGTCACCATGGACCGATTGAAGAGACTTGTCGCCCCGGTTGTGGTTATCGGCGTTGCGCTAGCAGTCTTTGTCGCCAGTGCAGCCCGACTCTGAGTCGGAGCGCGTCAGTTCTTCTCGTCCGGCAAGTTGTCAATGCCGTTTCCGATGGCCATGAACGTCGGTGCCCAGAGCCCGACGAAAATGCCGAAGCGCTCTCCTGATGCCTGAACCTCACCGTTGTCTGTTCCACCCTGGGTGAACCAAATGACGATGCTCCCAATGACTGACAGGAATCCGAGCGCATACGAGAGGTTCGCGCTGTAGCCCAATGATTTTAGTTTCCTCAACATAGGTACTCCTTAGGGGACGGTAGATCTGGATGATCTCCACGGCGAACTATCCCACACAGATAGGGCCATGTTCGGGATGCTGCGCAACGAGCCGATCAGTGCCGCCGACAGTCCCACACCGAGTTCCGCACCCGGTTTCGCACCACCCCGGCCTCACTGCCCAGAGGATGGAGCGATGGCCTTCTAGACCTGCGGGCGGCCGGCCAGCCAGGCAACCTCGAGTTCGCCCATCGGTGTGGACGGCGGGCCGCTCGTCATCGGCCACAACTCCTCGCTGATGCGCCGGAAGTTTCCCCCACACCCCAGCTGGCCGAGGATCGCGTACAGGCCCAGGTTGATGCGCTGGATGAACACGAAGGACCGTGGGATCGTGGCGTACTGGGCGATGGACGACGTGCGGTCGAACATGTGGCGCACGATCGAAGTCGCGTACTCGGTGGTCCAGTCCACCCTGCGCGACTCGCGGACCGGCTCGTAGAAGTGCGCGAAGTAGTCGCCGGCGTCCTCGGTGGACACGGGGGCATCCTTCTGCAGCATCCCGGCGTCCTCGATGATGCGGCGGTACTCGGCCATGTCGCCGTCCAGCACCGCGGCCTTCACCATTGACTGGAACATCAGCATCTCGTCGGGGGTGAAGTGCTTGATGAGCCCGAAGTCGAGGAACGTGACTTTTCCGTCCCCGTGGAAGATGTAGTTGCCCGGGTGCGGGTCGCCGTTGAACGCGCGGAACCTGTACAGGCTGCGGAAGACGAACCGGAAGATCGCCTCGCCGGCCATGTCGCGCTGCTCCTGGCTCCATCCGCACACCTCCGCGAACGTGGAGCCCACGACCAGTTCGCTGGTGAGGACCCGCCGGGTGCTGAGTTCGTCCACGACCTCCGGCACGCGCACGAAGGGGTGCCCGCGGTAGAAGTCGGCGAAGAGGCGCTGGTTGTCCGCCTCGCGCGAGTAGTCCAGCTCCTCGCGCAGCCGGTCCTTGATCTCGGCGACCATCTCCTCGGGGTTCAGGCTCTTGAACCCGAACGCGAGGAGGGTGCCGAGCAGGTCGGCGGTGCGCAGGTCGGCGTCGATCGCCTCGGCAACCCCGGGGTACTGCACCTTCACTGCGACGGCACGCTCGGAGCCGTCGGTGCACCGCATGATCGCGCGGTGCACCTGCCCGATGGAGGCGGCCGCGATTGGTTCGTCGTCGAACTCCACGAACAGCTCGTCGACGCCGCGGCCGAACTCCTCGCGGATGACGCCGCGCACGAGGTCGATGCTCATCGGCGGGGCCTGCGACTGCAGTTGGGCGAGTGCCATCCGCATCGGCTCGGGCAGGCCGTCGTCCAGGTAGCTGGCCATCTGGCCGAGCTTCATGAGCGCACCCTTCATGTTCCCGAGCTCCGCCGCCACCTGCTGGGCGGTCTTCAGTTCGCGCTCGCGGGAGAGGCGCTCGCGCCGCTCGGCACCGGCGAAGAGTTTGCGCGCGGACGTGCCCGCATGCCCGAGACCGACGCGCGCACCGAGGCGGGCGAGCCTGGAGTTGCGGCGCCAGGCGGTGCGGAAGCGGACTGCTGTGGCCATGTGTGCCGGATCAGTTGGCCGCGTCGCCGTGCGCGCCCTCGTCGGCGCGGCGGTGGACGTGCAGGCACGCCTCGACGAGCGAGGGCACGAACTCCGCGGCGTTCGCCCATACGGAGTCGTGGTCACCCTCGACCTCCCACGAGCGCGCCCCGGGGATCAGCTCGGCGATTCTCTGCTGGCGGGCGGTGCTCACGACTCGGTCGTTCATGTTGATGACAACAGACACGGGAACGTCGATGTTCCCCAGCCACTCCCGCGAGTCGAAACGGCCGAGCGCGGCACCTGCCTCCAGGATCTGGCGCCAGTCGTGGCTGGCCAGCTGGTGGGCCGCCCACGGCTCCCATGTCATGGTCTTGCGCGACACGTAGAGACGGTCACTGATCCAGTCGCGCACGCGCTTCGGGGTGGCGCGTGCCGCGCTGCTGATCCCGGTGAGCAGGGTGAACACGCGCCGCTCGCGCACTGACGAGGCGAAGTACGACGACGTCGCGCACAGCACCAGGCCGCGCACGCGCTGCTCGTGCCGCTGCCACATCAACTGCGCGACGGTGCCACCCATGGAGTACCCGACGGGGATGAACGTGGTGATGCCGAGCTGGTCGGCGAGTGCGGCGGCGTCGTCCGCGCAGTCATCGAGACGGAAGGGCTGCGTGGTGCGGATGCCCCGGCCGTGGCCGCGGTGGTCCATTGCGATCACCCGGAAGTGCTCCGCGAGGGCCGTGTAGCAGGTGAAAAAATTCAGGTCCGCCGTCGCGGTCCAGCCGTGGAGCAGGAGCACTGTGGGTGCACCCGCGGGACCTGCGAGGTCGCGGATGTACGTGGTGCCCCGGCCGGGCAGCTCGACATGGCGGCCCGGCGGGAGGTCGGGAACGAGAAAGTCGGTCAGCGCGACACCTTTGTGACGGTGACGGACACCTGAGCCCCGTTCTCGAGCGTGACGGTGACGGACTCACCCTCGTTGTGCCCGAGCAGGGCAGAGCCGATGGGAGAGGACGGTGACATGATCTCGGTTCCCCCGCCCTTTTCCTCGATGTGGCCGATGAGGTAGGTCTCTGCCATGTCCGGTGAGTCGCCCCCGAACAGGATCGTGACGCGGCTCAGCACCCCGACGACACCGTCGGCCGGGTCCGGGGCGATCTCGGCGTTCTCGAGGATGCCGATGACCAGGTTCTTGCGGTCGTTCAGCATTCCGTACTCGTCCTTTGCGGCGTGGTAGTCGCCGTTCTCGGAGAGGTCACCCATCTCGCGGGCGCGGCCGATCTTGTCGGCGACGGCGGGCAGGACCGTGTGCTCGAGATCTGCCACCTCGGCCTCCAGCCTGGCGTACGTCTCCTTCGACAGCAGGTGCTTTGCCATTCGGTGAAGGCTATCGGTGGCTCGTAGATTGGTCGCCTATGGCACATCGCATTGCGCTCATCGGCGGGGACGGAATCGGCCCGGAAGTCACGGCTGAGGCCGTCAAGGTCGTCAGGGCGGCGGGCGTGGCGATCGACACGGTCGACTTCGATCTCGGCGGCGCGCGCTTCCTGCGCGACGGGGAGATCCTCTCGGACTCCACCCTCGACGAACTGCGCGGTTTCGACGCGATCCTGCTCGGCGCCGTCGGCACCCCCGACGTGCCGCCCGGCGTGATCGAGCGCGGTCTGCTGCTGAAGATGCGCTTCGAGCTCGACCTCTACGTGAACCAGCGCCCGTTCAAGGGGACCGCGCCGGGCCACCGGACCCCGCACGACTTCGTCGTCATCCGCGAGAACACCGAGGGCCCGTACGTGGGCGAGGGCGGCGTGCTGCGGCGCGGCACGCCGAACGAGGTCGCCACCCAGGGCAGCGTGAACACGCGCATGGGCGTGGAGCGGTGCATCCGGTACGCGTTCGGGCTCGCCAGCGGGCGCGGGAGGAAGCACGTCACGCTCGTCCACAAGACGAACGTGCTCACGTTCGCCGGGGACCTGTGGCAGCGCACCTTCGACGCCGTCGCCGCGGAGTACCCCACTGTCGGCACCGCGTACAACCACGTGGACGCCGCGTGCATTTATTTCGTGCAGGACCCGCACCGCTACGACGTGATCGTCACCGACAACCTGTTCGGTGACATCCTCACGGACCTCGGCGGCGCTGTCAGCGGCGGCATCGGGCTTGCCTCGTCGGCGAACCTGAACCCCGCGCGCACCGGCCCTTCCATGTTCGAGCCCGTGCACGGGTCGGCACCCGACATCGTCGGCACCGGCAAGGCGAACCCGACGGCAGCGATCCTGTCGGCCGCCCTGATGCTCGATTTCCTCGGCGAGAACGCCGCCGCGGACCGCATCCGCGCCGCGTGCGACGCGCCCCAAACCGGCTCCACCGTGGAGACCGGAAACGCAATAGCCGCCCGCGTGGCCGGCAAGTAATCTTCCGTCACTGTTTCCAGAGGAGCCCACGATGCCCACACTTGTCCCCACACCGAAAATCTGGATGAACGGCACGCTCGTGGACTGGGACAAGGCGCAGGTCCACGTGCTGACACACACGCTTCACTACGGCACAGGCGTGTTCGAGGGCATCCGCGCCTACGAGACCTCCGACGGCCCGGCGGTCTTCCGCCTCACCGAGCACATCGAACGCCTTTTCCGCAGCGCGAAGATCCTCGGCATGGAGATCCCGTACACCGTGGACGAGATCATCCGGGCAACGAAGGAGACTGTGCGCTCCACCGGCCTGCCCGGTTGCTACGTGCGCCCGATCGCCTACTACGGCTACGGCGAGATGGGGCTCAACACCCTCCCGTGCACGGTGGACGTGGCCATTGCGTGCTGGCCGTGGGGTGCCTATCTCGGCGAGGAGGCTCTCACCAAGGGCGTGCGCATGAAGATCTCCTCGTGGAAGCGCCTCGACCACAACATGCTCCCGCCGGCTGCCAAGACCGTGGCGAACTACGCGAACAGCTCTCTCGCGAAGGTGGAGGCGCTGCGCGCCGGCTACGACGAGGCGATCCTGCTGAACAACGAGGGGCTCGTCAGCGAGTGCACCGGCGAGAACCTCTTCGTGGTGCGCGGCGGCAGGGTCATCACCCCGCCGCTGTCGGCCGGCGCCCTGGAGGGCATCACCCAGTGGAGCGTCATCAAGATCCTCGAGGACATGGGCTACGAGGTCGAGAAAGGCAACATCGCGCGCTCCGACCTGTACATCGCCGAGGAGATCTTCTGTGTCGGCACCGCCGCCGAGGTGAGCGCCATCAACTCGGTGGACGACCGCGACGTCCCGTGCCCGGGCCCGATCACCCTGCAGGTGGCCGAGACCTACGGCAAGGCCGTCCGGGGCCAGATCCCGGCGTACAAGCACTGGTGCGAAACGGCCTGACCGGGCCCGGGTAAGCCCGGCACCCCCCTTTTCCACAGTGATTCCAGCCCCTGGTCCGCTCTTGCCCGGGTTGTCCACAGGCTCACCCACAGGGGAGGTTGACGACGGGGGATAACGGGGCGAGACTAAGGGGATGTTGACGAACGCCATCCCCGCACCGCTTGCGGTCCTGGCTGTCGCCGGCATCATTATTCGTTAGCGCATGTCGGTTCCCGACGTGCGCGTGCAGGCCGCCCTCCAGGGCGGCTTTTTCGTTCCCGCACCGACAGAACCGCACAGACGCCACGGCACAGGCAAGGACAACAGATGAACAGCAACGTTGAGATGGTCGAGGTGTTCGACACGACCCTGCGTGACGGCATGCAGGTCGAGGGCGTGTCGGCGACGGTGGAGGACAAGCTCCGCATCGCCGAGCAACTGGACTTCCTCGGGGTCCACTACATCGAGGGCGGCTGGCCGGGCGCGAACCCGAAGGATGTGGAGTTCTTCGAGCGCGCCAAGACCGAGCTGAAGCTCTCCAACTCCGTGCTGGTGGCGTTCGGCTCCACGCGACGCCCGAAGGGAAAGACCGACGACGACCCGACGCTCCGCAACCTGATCGAGGCGGGCACGTCAGCGGTGTGCATCGTGGCGAAGTCCTGGGACTACCACGTGACAGAGGCGCTGCAGACGACGCTCGACGAGGGTGTTGCCATGGTCGCCGACTCGGTCCGCTACCTCGCCGGTCACGGGCGCATGGTGATGGTGGACCTCGAGCACTTCTTCGATGGCTACCGCAACAACCCCGAGTTCGCACTCCGCATCGTGGAGGCCGCCGTGACGAACGGCGCCACCCACCTGGTCATGTGCGACACGAACGGCGGCTCGCTGCCCGACGAGGTCGGGGACACGGTCGCCGCGGTGAAGAAGCTCGTGGGCGACGACGCGATTCTCGGCATCCACTGCCACGACGACACCGGCTGCGCGGTTGCTAACTCCATGGCCGCGGTGCGCGCCGGCGTGCGCCACGTGCAGGGGACCCTCAACGGCCTGGGTGAGCGCACGGGCAACACGAACCTCACGACGGTCATCCCGAACCTGCAGCTGAAGATGGGCTACGCGTGCCTGCCGGATGGTCACCTCAACAGGTTGACGGCGGTGTCGAACCACGTCGCCGAGGTGCTGAACCGGCCCCTCAACCCGCAGGCCCCGTACGTGGGCAACTCCGCCTTCGCGCACAAGGCCGGTCTCCATGTCTCGGCGATCAAGCGCGCGAAGGATGCCTACGAGCACATCGACCCGGAGGTGGTCGGAAACGGCACCCGTTTCGTCGTGAGCGAGATGGCCGGCCGTGCCACTATCGAGGTGAAGGCAGAGGAACTGGGTCTGGAGCTCGACGGCATCGTCGTCGGCAACGTCATCGACAAGCTGAAGGAACTGGAGCATGCCGGCTACCACTTCGAGGCGGCTGATGCCTCGCTGGAACTGCTGATGCGCCGTGCCGCGGGCTGGGAGCAGTCCCACTTCAGGGTGGAGTCCATGCGTGTCATCACCGACGAGAACCCCGACCAGGGTTTCACCACCGAGGCGACCGTGAAGGTCCACGTCGGCAACGAGAGGTTCGTGCACACCGCGGAGGGGAACGGCCCCGTCAACGCGATCGATGCCGCGCTGCGTTCGTGCCTGCGGGGCGCCTATCCCCGGATCGACCGCATCCACCTGACGGACTACAAGGTGCGCATCCTGGACGGTGCCACCGCCACCGGGGCTGTCACGCGGGTGCTGATCGATGCCACCAACGGCGACCGTTCGTGGACCACGATCGGGGTGTCGGCGAACATCATCGAGGCGTCATGGAACGCGCTCGAGGAGTCGCTCGTCTACGGCCTCCTCCACGACGAGGGTTGACCGTGACGCGGCGCCCGTCACGCGGCGGCCGAGACGGGGTGCCCGCGGCCCTGCGCAATTAGGCTGTCGCCATGGCTGCACCGCGATACGCACCGACACCAGTGGCCGAGCCGGCCCGCTCCTATGACTCACCGGACCACGTGCCCGCCGCGTGGGCACCGGACCGCAAGGCCGAGATCGATGGCCGGCAACCCGCCGGTGCCCGCCTCGGCTACCAGGGCCCCGACCAGGGGTATGTCATGACCCTCGCCGCCCGTGCCCGTGCCCGCGTGAAGGTGCAGACAGGCGAGGACGTCGATGACGTGCTCCGGGGCTGCTCACTGATCGCACTGAAGCGCGCCTCGCTCTTCGGTCGCGCCCCGATGGTGCACGACCTGACGCTCGCGCTGTCCATCTGGGGTTTCCTCTCTCCCGACGTCCCCGCGGACCTGCTCGCCGCGCGCTGCGGGCTGTTCGAGGGTGTCCACAACGCGGCGCACCACTACGCGGAGGGCCGCGTGATCGCCGACCTCGTGCCTGAGGCGACGCTGCGCCTGTCCCACACCGACGTCGCCGCACGGGTGCCCGCCGCGTGGCGCGAGCTCACGGGGTTCGGGCGATGACCGTCTACAAGGCCCCGTTGGGGGACATGCAGTTCGTGCTCGACCGGTTCTGCCGTCTCGGCGACATCACGTCACTGCCGAAGTTCGCGGGCGTGGACACGTCCGTGGTGCCCGAGATGCTCGCCGAGGCTGCCCGTTTCTTCGAGGAGTCGTTCGCCCCGCTGAACGCAGTCGGTGACACCGTGGGGTCGCACCGCAACGACGACGGCACGGTGACCACGCCCCCCGGCTTCAAGGAGGCCTACAGGGCGTACGTCGAGGCCGGATGGGGGACCGTGGGGTTCGATCCCGGATTCGGCGGCGGCGGTTTCCCGTGGGTCGTCAACATCGCGATACAGGAGATGATGAACTCGGCGAACATGGCGCTGACCATGGCGCCGCTCCTCACCCAGGGCGCGATCGACGCGATCATGCACCACGGCGACGAGACCCAGAAGATGACGTACCTGCCGAGGATGATCACCGGCGAGTGGACGGGCACCATGAACCTCACTGAGCCGGACGCAGGCAGCGACGTGGGCGCCGTGCGCACCAGGGCCGTGCGCCAGTCAGACGGCACCTACCTCATCACCGGCACGAAGATCTACATCACCTTCGGCCAGCACGACATGGCAGACAACATCATCCACCTGGTGCTCGCCCGCACACCGGATGCCCCCGCGGGCACCAAGGGCATCTCGTGCTTCATCGTGCCCCAGCGCATCCTCGACGCGGACGGCAGGCCCGGGTGCGAGAACGACGTGAAGTGCGTGAGCATCGAGCACAAGACGGGCATCAAGGCGAGCCCCACGTGCGTGCTCTCATACGGCGACAACGGCGGTGCGGTCGGCTACCTCATCGGCGAGGAGAACCGCGGGATGACCTACATGTTCACGATGATGAACCAGGCGCGTCTCGGTGTCGGTCTTGAGGGGCTGGCGCTCATCGAACGCGCGTACCAGCAGGCGCTCGAGTACTCGGTGCAGCGCCGCCAGGGGCGGGCACCGGGTGCCAAGGGCCCCGACAGCTCGCAGATCATCGACCACCCCGACGTGAAGCGGATGCTCCTGACGATGAAGAGCACCATCGAGGCGCTGCGTCGGCTCATCTACTGGAACGCGGGCTGCATCGACGTCGCCGCCCACCATCCCGACGGGAACGAACGCGAGCGCGCCGCAGACATGGCCGCGCTGCTGACGCCACTGTCGAAGGGGTGGAGCACCGACATGGCAGTTGAGCTCACCGGCACCGCTGTGCAGGTGCACGGCGGGATGGGGTTCATCGAAGAGACGGGCATCGCCCAGCACTACCGCGACGCGAGGATCACCACGATCTACGAGGGCACGAACGGCATCCAGGCGATGGACCTCGTGGGCCGCAAGATCGGCCTGAAGGCAGGTGCGGTGGTCGCCGGCCTGTTCGACGAGATCGCCGCTGTCGACGCGCGTCTCGCGGCCCACCCGGACCTAGCCCAGACCCGCAGCGAGCTCTCGGCCGCGCTCGACGCCGTGCGCGGCACCACGCAATGGATCATGGAGCACTCGGGGAACCCCCTCGATGTGCTCTCGGGTGCCACGCCGTACCTGCGCCAGATGTCGGTGCTGGTCGGCGGGTACTGCATGGCTGAATCTGCCCTCATCGCGTGCGAGGCCGGTGACCTGCCGGCGGATGTCGTCGCGGCGAAGGTGGGGACGGCTCGGTTCTTCTGCGAGCAGCTGCTGCCGCAGGTGCACGGCCTGAGCGGTGCGGTCATGGGCGACAGCGCACTGCTCATGTCGTTCGGGGCGGAGTCCCTCTCGGTCTGACGGCGCGGGCCCGCGGGGTCAGAGATCGACCGCGTGGCGCCTCAGCGCCTCGACATCGCAGAACTCGCTCGCGGCGATGTGGGTGCTGCGCAGCTTCACCTGCGGGGCCATCCCGGCCTCGTAGGCCTCCTGCCACCGCGGCGCGCACAGGCACCACTGGTCGCCCGCCTTCAGCCCGGCGAAGCCGTACTGGGGCATCGGGGTGCTGAGGTCGTTGCCGGCGCTCTTCGAGAACGCGAGGAACTCGTCCGTCATCACCGCACACACAGCGTGCACGCCCACGTCGTCGCCCCCGACCTCGCAGCAACCGGTGCGGTAGAAACCCGTCATCGGGTCCGTGCAGCACGTCTGCAGCGGCTCACCCAGGACGTTCACCTGGTCGGTGGAAGTGAAGCCGTCGGCCATGTCAGTTGATCTGGGTGCCGAGGAGGGTGCCGATGAGGTACGTGGCGCCGGTGGCCACGAGGAGGATCGCCACCTGGCGGGCGGAGGACTTCATGACGGAGCGCTCCGTGGAGACGCCGAGCGCCGCGCCGACGACCGCGGCCGAGATCACCCCTATGGAGACCGAGGTGACGGCGGCGGCCGTGCCCGAGCCGAAGAACCACGGCACAACAGGCAGCAGCGCCCCCGCGGTGAACATCACGAACGACAGGATCGCGGCCGCGAGTGCCGACGGCATGTCGGTGGGGTCGACCCCGAACTCCTCGCGGGCGTGCACCAGCAGTGCCCGCTCCTTGTCCTGCATCACCTCGGTGGCGCCGGCAATCGCCTGCTCGCGCGTCATTCCGTGGTCTTCGTAGAAGGCAGCAAGCTCGAGTGTCTCCTTCTCGGGGTTCTTCTCGAGCTCGCGCCGCTCGATCGCCATCTCGCGATGGACGAGCTCGTTCTGTGCGGACACAGAGATCCACTCGCCGGCCGCCATGCTGAACGCACCGGCCACCGCACCGGCGAGCCCGCCGAGCCGCACCACCGACGCGGCAACACCGCCGCCGGCGAACCCGAGAATGAGAGACACGTTGGAGACGAGACCGTCGCTGACGCCGAACACTGCGGCGCGCGCGAGACCGCCGGAGACGGCGCGGTGGTCCTCGTTCAGCAGGTGCGGAGACTTGCGGGGCATGTCGCCACGCTAGTCCGCAGGCCCCGAACGGCCTTCCCACTAGCCTCAATTCACATGGATTCGCCCCGATACCGGTTCGCGCCGTCGCCGACGGGTTTTTTCCATGTGGGAGGGGCGCGCACCGCCCTCTACAACTGGGCTCTCGTGCAGCGCACGGGCGGCACGTTCGTTCTGCGCATCGAGGACACGGACGAGTCGCGCAACAGCCCCGAGTGGACGCAGGGGATCATCGACGCGCTCGCGTGGCTCGGCATCGACTCGTCCTCGCCGCGATTCGAGGGGCCCTACTTCCAGTCCGCGAACGCGGGGCTGCACCGCGACGCCGCCATGGGGCTGTTCGAGGAGGGCAAGGCCTACTGGTGCGACCTCACGGCGGAGCAGGTGCAGGCGCGCGCGAAGGAGACGGGCGGGCAGGGCTACGACGGCCACTCGCGTGACAGGGGCCTCGGGCCCGGGCCGGGGCACGTGCTGCGGTTCCGCGTGCCGGAGGGCATGACGGTGGTCGATGACCTCGTGCGCGGCCGGGTGGAGTTCCAGAACGACACCATCGAGGATTTCGTCCTCCTGCGCGGGAACGGCTCGCCCATGTTCCTGCTGGCGAACGTGGTGGACGACATCGAGATGCGCATCACCCATGTCGTGCGCGCAGAGGAGCACCTGCCGAACACCCCGAAGCAGCAGCTGCTGTGGGACGCACTCGGTCATGCGGCACCGGTGTGGGCGCACGTGCCCGTGCTCGTGAACGAGCAGCGCAAGAAGCTGTCCAAGCGGCGCGACAAGGTGGCACTCGAGCAGTACCGCGCCGAAGGCATCCTTGCCGACGCCATGATCAACTACCTGATGACCCTCGGGTGGGCGCCGGCCGGCGACACCGAGATCGTGCCGTGGGAGCGCATCGTGGGGGACTTCCGTCTCGAGGACGTCAACCACTCGCCGGCATTCTTCGACGTGAAGAAGCTCGCCGCATTTAACGGTGACCACGTGCGGATGATGTCCCCGGAGGCGTTCATCGAGGCGTCGCAGCCGTTCCTGCAGGGGGACGTGCCCTGGGCACACGAGAGGTTCGATGCGGGCACCTTCGCACGCGTCGCGCCGCTCATCCAGACGCGCATCGGCGCGCTCTCCGAGATCCCGGCGATGGTCGACTTCTTCTTCCTCGCCGACCCGCCGTCGGATCCTGATGCATGGACGAAGACGATGTCGTCGGACTTCGCCGCGGACGCCCTCGACGCGATGTCCGCCGGTCTCGCCGCGTGCCCGTGGGATGCCGAGTCGGTGAAGGCAGTGCTCGAGGCCTTCACCGATGCGCGCGGGCTCAAGCTCGGCAAGACCCAGGCACCGGTCCGTGTCGCCGTCACCGGGCGCACAGTGGGCCCGCCCCTGTTCGAGAGCATCCAGATACTCGGGCGCGACGAATCGATGCGGCGCATCACCGCGGCCCGCGCACGAATCGACTGACGTGCTCGCTTCGCCTGACCGCCGCACGGGTGCCGCGTTCGTCTTGCGCGGTGCCATGGCGGTGGCTGCGGCACTCTGTCTCTCGATCGCCGTCTATCTCGCCCTGGTCCTGCTGCAGGTCCGTCACATGGGGGCCGGCGCAGGTGACATCCCCGGGCGCAGTGACGTCATCGTCGTGATGGGTGCGGCGCAGTACGACGGGACACCGTCGCCGATGCTGGAGGAGCGACTCGCCGCGGCGCTCGCCCTGTGGAAGAAAGGCGCGGCACCGGTCATCGCGGTCACCGGCGGCAAGATGCCCGCCGACAGGTTCACCGAGGCGGCGACAGCACGGCGGTGGCTCACGGACAGGGGAGTCCCGCGCGATGCGATCGTGATGGAGGACACGGGACGCTCGACGTGGGAGTCGCTCAGTTCGCTCGCACCGGTGCTGGAGGAAAGGGGAGTCCGCACCGTCGTGATGGTGACGACCAACTGGCACGTCGCCAGGTCGACCCACGCCATGCGCGAGCTCGGCTTCGAGACGACCCCGGCCCCCGTGGGAGAGGGACTCTCGGGGAGCGCATCGCGTTGGGTGCGCGAGGCCGTGGGCGTGGGGCTCGGCAGGATCATCGGCTTCGGCACGCTCGAGCAGATCACGGGCTGACCGCCCGCGGCGTGGTGGCCGGTGGTCGCCGCCGACGTTCACCGCTACACTCCGTCACCGCACTGGGGAATGGTGTAATTGGCAACACAGCAGTTTCTGGTACTGTTATTCAGGGTTCGAGTCCTTGTTCCCCAACCATTTGCCTCCCGTGGTGAGTGAGTCCGCCGCTCTGGTGTAGAACTCCAACATGGCAATAGATCTCTCCTCGTTGCAGACCGTCTCGTACCGCGTGGACAGCCCCGGGGACGCGGGAATCGCGGTCGTGTCGCTCGACCGTGCCGACAAGCGCAACGCCCAGAACAACCTGATGACGTACGAGCTGAACGCCTGCTACGACGACGCCGCACGCAGGAACGACGTGAAGGTCATCGTGCTGCGTGCCGAGGGCCCGCACTTCTCCGCCGGCCACGACCTCCGTGACCGCACGACCCCGGACGAGTTCGGGAAGGTGTTCCCGCAGTCCGGATTCACCGGCGAGGGCCAGGAGGCGATGATGGCCCACGAGGAGGAGGTCTACTTCAACATGTGCTGGCGGTGGCGCAACATCCCGAAGCCCGTCATCGCCGCGGCACAGGGCAAATCCATTGCCGGCGCCCTGATGCTCCTCTGGGTCGCCGACATCATCATCGCCGCCGAGGATGCGACCTTCTCCGACCCGGTCGTGGCATTCGGGGTGAACGGCGTCGAGTACTTCGGCCACCCGTGGGAGTTCGGCGCCCGCAAGGCGAAGGAACTGCTCTTCACCGGCGACTCGTTCACCGCGCACGAGGCGATGCAGCTCGGCATGGTGAACCGCGTCGTGCCGCCGGCCGAACTGGATGAGGCGGCCATGGACATGGCGCGCCGCATCGCCGCGAAGCCGGGTTTCGCGCTGAAACTCGCGAAGGAGTCCGTGAATCAGGCACTCGAGGCCCAGGGCCAGTACACGGCCATGCGCGCGGCGTTCTCGCTCCAGCACATCGGACACGCCAACAACAAGCTGCGCTTCGGCATGGCGATCGATCCCTCGGGGCTGTGACGAAGGTGGCGGTGACACAGGAATCGGTTGCGGCCGAGTGCTCCGCGTGGATCTCGGCAAACTGGAACCCGGACCTTTCTCTGCGGGAGTGGCGCGAGCGACTGTGCGATTCGGGGTGGGCAGTGCCCCACTGGCCGGAGAAGTGGATGGGCAGGGGACTGCCCGCTTGGAGCGAGACCGTCGTGGCGGCCTGCCTGCGCGAGCACAGCGCCGTCGGCCTGCCGACGGGAGCCGGGACGTTGCTCGCCGCACCGACGATCCTCGAGCACGGCACGGACGGGCTGCGCGCGAGGTTCCTGCGGGCGACACTGACCGGCGAGCTCACCTGGTGCCAGTTGTTCAGCGAGCCCGGTGCCGGCAGCGACCTCGCCGGGCTGCAGGCAAGGGCGGTGCGCGACGGTGACGAGTGGCTGGTGAACGGCCAGAAGGTCTGGAACACGAGCGCCCACCATGCCGACTACGGAATCCTGCTCGCGCGCACCGACTCCACGGTGCCGAAGCACTCGGGGATCACGTACTTCGTGCTGCCGATGCGCCAGCCCGGGGTGCTCGTGCGCCCTCTCGCCCAGATGAACCACCATTCGTCGTTCAACGAGGTGTTCCTCACCGATGCACGCGTGCCGGCGGACTGGGTCGTGGGCGAGATGAACAGGGGCTGGACGGTCGCCCTCGCGACGCTCGCCCATGAGCGAAAGTTCGGCAACGTCGTGTCGCGGTGGCGACTGGACGGCGCGACGGGCCGTGCGGTCAATGAGGCCCGGGCCGAGCATGACGAGCAGATGGAGACCTACAAGTGGTACCCGCAGCGGGCAGGACGGGTGGATCTGGTGGTGCCGGAGATGTCGCGACGCGGACGCAGCGACGATGCGGCACTGCGCCAGGATGTGGCGAGGCTCCTCACGATGCAGCGCATCGCCGGCTGGACAGCCGACCGCGCACGTGCCGCACGCGAGCTCGGAAGGCCGCCCGGGCCGGAGGGAAGCGTCGGCAAATTGTCGATGAGTGCGATCGCACGTCTCGCGGCGCAGGTGCACGGGCGCATCGCCGGTGCCGAGGGAATGCTCACGGGGCCCGGCACCGCCGCAGACGGAATGGTGGCTGAGGTGCTGGTGTCCGTGCCGGGCCAGTCGATCGCGGGCGGCACCGACGAGATCCAGCGCAACATCCTGGGTGAGCGCATGCTGGGCCTGCCCCGCGAACCGCAGTGATCTTGCACCGGCGGGAGCGGCGCGGTCCCGTGGGTGAACCCCGCGGTGTGCCGATAGGGTTTCCTGCTCCAGGCTCCCATCGTCTAGTGGCCTAGGACACCACCCTCTCAAGGTGGCGGCACGGGTTCGAATCCCGTTGGGAGTGCCAA
>SXYT01000129.1 GCA_005788205.1 Actinomycetota bacterium
GGGCGCACACACAACAACTCGTTCATCATCCGCGACGAAGCCCAGAACACGACCCCGGAACAGATGAAGATGTTCCTCACACGCATCGGTTTCGGCTCCCGGGTGGTGGTCACGGGCGACGTCTCGCAGATCGATGTCCCGAACGGGCGCAGCGGACTCGTGAACCTGGAAAAGACTCTCGGTGGCGTGGAGGACCTCGCCTTCGTGTACCTGGACGGATCCGACGTCGTGCGCCATCGCATCGTCGCGGACATCGTCGCTGCATACGAGCGTTCGGGGAGCGACGCGGTAAAGCCGCGCCGCAGGGGGCCAGAGCGTGGCTGACCCCCGACAACGCGGCCAGAACCCGAAACGCGCCGGGGGCGACGGTGCCCCGGATGTCTATTGCTCCGACGAGCAGGACGCCTTCCCGGTTGACGTGGCCCGTTGGAGGTCACTCGCTCTCGCCACGCTCACTTACCAGGGGGTCCGCGGCGGTGCGGAACTGTCCCTGTTCTTCGTCGACGAACTTGCCATGTCCGACCTGAATCTCGAGCACATGGGCAAGACGGGGCCGACCGACGTGCTGGCGTTCCCGCTGGACGGGCTCGACATCGTGGCCGATGGACAGGGCCCGGGCGCGGTGTCGCGCGGCCCCGCCAGGCCCCATCCTGACCCGGATGACGCTCCATTGATGCTGGGAGACGTGGTGGTGTGCCCCGCTGTCGCCCACGTTCAGTTCTCCGGGCATGCAGGCACCTACGATGATGAAATCGCCCTTTTAGTTGTCCATGGAGTTCTCCACGTTCTCGGTTTCGACCACGCGGCACCGTCAGAGGCTGCGGAGATGCGTTCTCGGGAACGCGAGATCCTGGAGACTCACCATTGGCGGGGACCCGCACCTGCCGGTTTCCGCCTGGAGCACCTGAAATGATCGCGGCCACCCCGACAACCGCGGACGTGTGGATGCTCGTGGCCATCACCGTGCTGTTGTTCATCCTCATCTTCCTGTCGATCGCCGAGATGGGACTGTCGAGGGTGTCGAAGCCGAAGGCCCAGGCACTCGCGGACTCGGGAGCGCGGGGTGGTCAAGCACTCCTCGGGCTGGTCAGTCACCCGGAGAAATGGGTGAACCCGTTGCTTCTCTCCGTGAACGTCTCCCAGACCGTCCAGGCCACACTCACGGGTGTCGTGGCGGGACGGCTCTTCGGTGCAGTCGGGGTCGCGGTGGGCGTGGTGCTGAACGTCATCGTCTTCTTCGTGCTCGCCGAGGCCGTTCCGAAGACCTACGCGGTCCAGCAACCTGACAGGGCCGCGCTCAGCACCGCGCGTCTGACGTCCCTGCTGGTGAGTTTCTCGCCGCTGCGCCTCATCTCCCGCAGTCTCATCGGTCTGACGAACATCATCGTGAAGGGCAAGGGCCTGGAGCAGGGGCCGTTCGTGGGTGAGCAGGAGTTCCTCGGGATCGTCGAGGCGGCCGCCGAGGAGGAGATCATCGAGCACGAGGAACGCGAGCTCATCGAGTCGATCATCGAGTTCGGGGACACGGTGGTCCGCGAGATCATGGTCCCCCGCCCTGACATCATCGCCGTCGAGTCCGACACCACGGTCGATGCCGCACTGGACCTGTGTTTCGAGCACGGCGTGAGCCGTGTCCCGGTGCTGCGCGAGGACGACGACCAGGAAGACGTCATCGGCATCGCGTATGCCAAGGACCTCATGCGTGCGGTCCGGGCGGGGAACGGGGACGGCTCGGTGGAGTCGCTCGTGCGGTCGGCGGTGGTCGTGCCCGAGAACAAGCCGGTCGCCAAGTTGATGCGCGACATGCAGCGGGACCATTTCCACATGGCGGTCGTGGCCGACGAGTACGGATCCATCGCCGGGCTCGTCACGCTCGAGGACTGCCTGGAGGAACTCGTCGGCGAGATCGTGGACGAGCACGACGCCGAGGACCCCGAGCTCCAGCAGCTGGAGAACGGTGACGCGCTGGTGGATGCCGGGATGGCGGTGTCGGACTTCAACGAGCATTTCTCGCTTCGCATCCCCGACGAGGACTGGGACACGGTCGGCGGGTTCGTGTTCGGCACCCTCGAGCACGTGCCCGTGGTGGGGGAGTCAATCGACCACGAGGGCTGGCGCCTCACCGTGGAGGCCATCGGGGGCAGGCGGATCCGCACACTCCGGATCACGCCGCTCGTCGAGTCCGACTAGCCGGCCTGCGGGTACGGCCCGTCACCCCACCGAGGCCGCGAGTGCACCCCGCATCGGCTTGCCGAGCGCCGTCCTGGGGATCGTCTCCACCACGTGCAGGTGCTTCGGCGCGCAGTGTGCCGGCAGCGTCTCCTTGACGTGCTCCCGCACCGCCTCGAGAGTGAGGTCGCCCCGGACAACCACGAACGCATGGACCGCCTGGCCCCACTCCGGGTCGTCGACGCCGGCCACGCACGACTCGACAACAGCGGGGTGCGTGTCGATTGCTGCCTCCACGGGCTCGGGCCACACGTTCTCGCCGCCCGTGATGATCAGGTCGCCCTCACGGCCGTCCACGCGCACCGACCCGTCATCGTTGAGCGAACCCATGTCGCCGGTCCTCAGCCATCCTTCGTTGTCAATCGTCGACGAACCGTCGCGGTAGCCGCGCATCAGCATCGGGCACCGGAGATGGATGACGCCGTCCACGATCCTCGTCTCCACGCCGACGAGCGGGATGCCGTCGTAGACGACACCGCTGCCCGTCTCCGTCATCCCGTAGGTGGCGATGCAGTTCGACGGGCGCGGGGACGGCGGCCGTGACCCGCCGAGCACGATGACCCGGTACAGGCCGGGATCCACCCGCAGGAGCGCCGTCGGGACGAGGGAGACGAGCGTGGCGCCGTCGCGGGCCGCCGACGCGTAGGCCTCTGGCGAGAACGACGCCGCAGTGACGAGGCGCGTGCCCGTGACGATGCTGCGTGTCACGACCGACAGGCCGCCCACGTGGGCAGGCGGAAGGCAGGCGAACCACGTGTCGCCCGGGCCGACCCCGAGTCTCTCGTGGACTGCGAATGCACTGGCCCTGACGGCCCCGTGGGTGAGCACGGCAGCCTTCGGTTGCCCCGTGCTGCCGCTCGTGGCGACGACGAGTGCGTCGCCTGTCTCCACCGGCCGGCCTGCGTGCGCGCTGCTGCCGCGTGCGTCGACGATCCGAGTCGGCGCGATGCTCTCCACCAGTTGCTGCTGTGCCGCCGGGGGGAGCCTCTGGTCAAGGGGGAAGACGGCATCGCCGGCATCCCATGCGCGCCTGAGTTCGGCGACGAAGCGGTCGCCGAGCGGCAGATCCAGGCAGACCAGTTCGTTCACGCCGAGAGCGTATTGGGGTTCCCCGTCGGGCGGTGCGGGGATGGGACACTGGGGACGTGACTGGTGCTGCCGACCTCCCGACCGGACTGCGGATGTGGTGGGAGGGCGCTCGACCGCGCACGCTTCCTGCGGCAGTCGTGCCGGTCGCGGTTGGGGCCGCATGCGCTGGCGGCGCGGTCGGGGCCGCATGGTGGAGGGTGCTCCCCGCGCTCGTCGTGAGTCTCGCGCTGCAGGTGGGTGTCAATTACGCGAACGACTACAGCGACGGCATCCGCGGCACCGACGAGGTGCGCGTCGGGCCGTTGCGTCTGGTCGGTTCCGGCGCGGCCCCGCCGTCACGGGTGAAGCGGGCGGCTTTCCTCGCGTTCGGTGCAGCGGGAGCGGCCGGGCTCCTGCTCGCGGCCGTGACGACGTGGTGGCTGCTCGTCGTCGGTGCGGCGGCGATTGCCTCTGCATGGCTGTACACGGGCGGGCCCCGTCCGTACGGGTACGCGGGTCTCGGCGAGGTCTTCGTGTTCGGGTTCTTCGGCCTGGTGGCCACGGCGGGCACCGGCTACGTGGTCGCAGACAGGCTGACCGGGACGATGCTGGTGTCGGGGGGTGCGGCGGGTTGTTTCGCGTGCGCGCTGCTCGTCATCAACAACCTGCGCGACATCCCCGGCGACACGGTCGCGGGGAAGAGGACTCTCGCCGTGCGCCTGGGGGACAGGACCACCCGGGGGCTGTTCGTGTCCCTCTTTCTCGCCGCCGCGGTGCTCGTTGCCGCCTCGGCGGTGGCCGAGGGGGCCGGGGCGCTTGTGGGCCTCGTGGGTGTAGCCGCCGCCTGGCCTGCAGTGCGCGATGTGAGGTCGGGCACCTCCGGCCGCGATCTCGTCCCCGTCCTCGGCGCAGTGGGGCGCGCCCAGCTGGTGTTCGGTGCCGCCTACGCGGCGGGCCTGTTCATCGCTGCCGCCTGAGCAGCCAGTCAAGGAGGATCCGCGCGGTTCCGGCCGTGGCCTCGAGGTGAACGGTGTGGCCTGCACCCTCGACCTGCGCGTGGGTGCTGCCGGCAATTGCCTTGTGCATGCGTTCGCCGATCCCGGTGAACTTCGCGTCGTGCGCGCCGGTGATGACGAGAGTCGGCACCGAGAGCCCGGACAGCCGGGGCCAGAGATCCTCCTGGGTGCCGGTCCCGGCGTGGCGCAGCGAGTCCGCGAGCCCGCGGGGGGAGTTGCGCAGTCTCTCGTCGCGCATTGCCATCGCGGGCGAGAGGCCGGAGAACATCGGGTTGGCGAGCCACTCGTCGATGAAGGCGTCCGTGCCGATCTCCTCGATGCGGTCGGCAAGGGCGTCATCGGCGGCCCTGCGTGACTGCCTCTCCCCGGCATCCTCGATGCCCGCCGTGCCGCTGATGAGAACCAGGCCCGTAACCTTCGCGGGGTGGGCCAGGGCGGCATGCAGCGCCATGCGCGCACCCATCGAGTAGCCGACGAGGACCCCCGTGCGCATCGTCTCTGCGATGTCGTCACCGCACTGCGGGAGGCTCCGTGCCCCGTCCACGGAGCGTCCGTGGCCGGGTGCGTCGATGAGCGTCGCCTCGACGGAGAGCGGAACAGCAAGGAGGGGGGCCCACGACCCGCGCGTCTGGGTGAACCCGTGGACGAAGGCGACCGGCAGACCGGCGCCCACGGTCTCGTGGGCGAGGATCACGTCCGGCGGCTCACTTCGCGAGCGCGCGCTCGAGGACGTTGACGAAGACGTCCACGTCCTGCGCGCCCGGCACCATGAACCGATCGTCGATCACGAACGTGGGAACGGCGGATATCTCGCGGTCCATCGCGCCGCGCAGGTCGGCGAGCACTTCCGTCTTGCCTCCGTCTCCGTCCAGCCACGCGGTGAGATCCGCGGCCTCCATGCCGACCTCGCCCGCACAGCGCGCGACGGTGGCGATGTCACCCACGTCGAGTCCCTCGGTGAAGTAGGCGCGCAGGAGGCGTTCCTTCAGTGCGTCCTGCAGTGCCGGGCCGCCCGTCTCGAGTGCGCGGTGGAGTGCGCGGTGCGCAAGGACGGTGTTCGCGCGGAGTGCGATGTCCATGCGGAACTCGATGCCGTCGGCCGCGGCCACCTTGGTGACGTGCCCGAGGATCTGCTCTGCCCGTTCCCGGCCACCGAATTTCTTGGCGTAGGCGTCCCTGACCGGGGTGTTGGTGCCCGCCGGGGCAGTGGGGTCCAGTTGGTACGAGCGGTACGTCACCTCGATCGGGTCCGTGACACCTTTCTCCCTGAGCACGGCAACGGCCTTCTCGAAGCGCCGCTTGCCGATGTAGCACCAGGGACAGACCACGTCAGACCAGATTTCGACTCGCACGGTGCGAGACTAGGCGCATGGCATCCCCGGGCGACACCTCGGCGACATTCTGCGCGTCCCTCGTTGACGAGTGGGCACGCCAGGGGGTCGCGCACGCGGTCGTGGCCCCCGGGAGCAGGTCCACACCTCTTGCCGTTGCGCTCGCAAGGGACACCCGACTGCGGCTGCACGTGTTCCACGACGAACGCAGTGCCGCGTTCGCCGCCCTCGGTATCGGACGCGCAACAGGGGTTCCCGCGGTCTTGCTGTGCACCTCGGGCACGGCAGCGGCTCATTTCGTCGCGGCGGTCCACGAGGCGAATCTCAGCCGCGTCCCGATGATTGTGTGCACCGCCGACAGGCCCCCCGAGCTGCGCGACGTTTCTGCACCCCAGACGATCGACCAGACAAAGATGTTCGGGGATGCCGTGCGTTGGTTCCATGACCCCGGGGTCCCCGCCGAGGAGGCGGCGCACACGTGGCGGTCCCTCGCGCGCCGGGCACTCGCGGCGAGCACGGGTACTGCGCCCGGCCCCGTGCACGTCAATCTTCCGTTCCGTGAGCCGCTGCTCGGCGAGGCAGGCGAGCTCCCGCCTGCCCCGGATGCTGCGGTGGTCACGGGCCGGCTCGCCGTCGAGGCCGGGACGGTCGCACGACTGACCACGCTCACGTCGGGACGGCGCGGCGTGATAGTCGCGGGCCGTGGCTCCACCCCGGGCGTCCTGGCCCTTGCGGAAGCAGCAGGGTGGCCGGTGTTCGCTGATGCCGTGAGCGGGCTGCGCGAGTGCCACCCGAACGTGATGGTCGGTTTCGACCCCGTTCTCCGGTCAGCGGCACTCGTGGCACACCTCGTGCCCGAGGTGATCGTGCGGGTGGGCGACCCCCCTGCATCGAAGGTGCTCGCCCAGTGGGCAACGGGCAGTGGCGCCACGATCGTGCAGCTCCGCGATCACGAGCAGGTCGTCGACCCCGACCACGCCGTCATGCTGTCGGTGTCCGGGCCGGTCGAGAGGACTTGCGGGATGCTGGCAGGGTCCGTGGCGCCGGCAGATGCGGACTGGCTCGCAGGGTGGATGGCGGCTGAGTCGGCGGCCCAGAAGGCGATCACGCGCCACACAGACGAGAATTTCGTGGAGCCCACGGTGGCGAGGCGCGTGGCGGACACCCTGTCCCCGGGGGACAACCTCGTCGTGTCGTCGTCCATGCCGATCCGGGACCTCGAGTGGTTCGGCACGGTGACCCCCGGTGTCAGCGTGCACTCGAACAGGGGGGCGAACGGCATCGACGGCGTCGTGAGCACGGCGGTCGGCATCGCGCTCGCGACAGGACGCCCGACCACGCTCCTGATCGGGGACGTCGCGATGGTGCACGACTCGAACGGCATGTGGGGCCTCTCGCGCCGCGGCGTGGATCTGCGCATCGTCGTCACCAACAACGACGGCGGGGCCATCTTTTCCTTCCTGCCGCAGGCCACGCAGGTGGACGGAGCGACCTTCGAGACGCTCTACGGCACCCCTCACGGGGTCGACTTCGCCGCACTGTGCGCGGCGCACGGCATCGCGCACGTCGTCGTCTCGGACCGTGCGTCATTTGAGGCGGCTCTCCCGGGCCCGGGACCCCGCATGGTCGAGGTGCGCTTCGACAGGTCCGTCAATGTCGCGGCCCACGACGCCCTGAACGCGGCCGTGACCGCGGCGGTGGACGCCTCTACGGCCTGACGATCGCCGAGAGCATCGCCTGGAACTTCGCCTGGGTCTCGGCAAGTTCCGCGAGGGGGTCACTCTCGGCCACGATCCCGCCACCTGCGAAGAGCCGTGCTGCTGTCCTGTCGGCAGAGAACTCTGCGCACCTGATGGTCACCGCGAACGTTCCGTCCCCGTGGCGGTCGACGATGCCGACGGCACCCCCGTAGTTGCCGCGGTCCATCGGTTCGTGGGTCTCGATGAACTCGATCGCGGCTTCGGAGGGCGAGCCTCCGAGAGCAGGCGTGGGGCACAGCGCACGCACGAGCGTCATGACAGAAGGACGGGGCTCCGACAGCGCGCCTTCGATCGCGGTGCCGAGGTGCTGGACATTCGCGACAGTCACGATCGAGGGCTCGGGCTCCCAGTCGAGGTACGAACACCACGGCAGGAGGGTGTCGTGCACCATGTCGATGACGACGCGATGCTCGACCTGGTTCTTCGTGCTGGCGACGAGCTCTGCCGCGAGCCGTGCGTCGGTTGCCGGGTCGCCGGTGCGCGGTGCCGTTCCCGCGAGCGGGTGGCTGCGCACTGTGCGACCCTGCACCTGGACGAGCAGTTCGGGTGAGGCCCCGATGAGGCCTCCGACACAGAACCTGTAGCTGCTGCCGAATGAGGCACGGAGCCGCAGGAGGACCGCATGGACATCAATGGGGCTGGTCGACGTCACTGAGATGTCGCGGGCGATGACCGCCTTCAGCAGTCGACCATCCCGCACCGCGTCACGGGCCCCAGCCACGGCAGCGAGGTACGCCTCCACCGGGGTGACGGGGTTGACTGTGTAGTTGCCCGCGGTGATGACCGGGGTCGTCGAGCGGAGAGCATCCGCGATGGCATCCTCGAACAGGGGTCCGGCCAGAGCCGCTGCCTCTGTGTCAATCACCGTCACGAAGCACTGGCCGTCCGTGTCCTTCGTGATGACGGTCCGGGGCAGCACAAATGACGCGCTGTCGCGCGGGAGGAAGGGGACCACGCCGAACAGGTGCGGCCCGTGCCCAGGCGGCGGAACCTCGCCGTCGACGGACTGCAGTCCTGCCAGCACGCCGTCAAGTTCGTCCTCGTGCACCGACAACGCCGGGCCGCGTCCTGCCGCTCCCGCTCCGTCCCGCACGAAGAGCATGCCGTCGCCGCGGCACACGTCGTTCAGGTCGACGTGCACGTCCAGCCGCCGCGACCTGAAATACATCACGCGTCCCGTGTGCCGACCATCAACTGGGTCAGCCCGCCGCTCAACTGGGTGTGCACCGCGTCGGAGAACCCGGCCGCGCGGAGCTTGCCCACGAGTTCGTCGCGAGGGGGCAGGTAGGCGACACTGCGCGGCAGGTAGCGATAGGCGGGTCCGTCACTGAGGAGGGCGCCGATGCGCGGCACGACCTTGCCGAAGTAGATGTTGTTCCCGAAGCGGACCAGGCGGTTGTGCGGCACCCCCACATCGAGCAGCGCGACCCTTCCGCCGGGCCTGATCGCGCGCGCGCACTCGCGGAAGAACACATCAAGGTCCACGAGATTGCGAAGGGCGAAGCCGCACATGATGCCGTCCACGGCCCCGTCTGGCACCGGAAGCCTGAGGATGTCCGCCTGTGCCCGGGGCGCGCCGGAGCGGTCGTTCGCGAGCATCCCGAAGGAGAGATCCATGGAGACCGGCTCGAGGCCGGCCCTTCTCAGGTCGACGCACAGGTCGCCGGTGCCGGAGGCCAGGTCGAGAACCCGCGATCCCCCAGGAAGCGCGAGATCGCGGACGGCCCTGCGGCGCCAACGCACATCCAGACGGAAGGTCATGATGCGGTTCACAAGGTCGTAGCGCGGGGCGATCGCGTCGAACATGCTCTGGACCATCGCGGCCTTGTCGGCACCTTCAGGCAGGCTGTCGCGGTCCCAGCTGTTGCTCACGGGCCAAGGCTACGGCTCGTGCGCACGGGAATTCCCCGCTGGTTCGTTGCCGTCGGTCACCGAACGGCACAATGGGGGCAGGAATATTGCGGGGTACCACGGTCCGCACAAGGGGGACAGCCATGATCGATTTCACTCTCGCACCGGAGCACGAGGAGATCCGCACCAGGGTGCGCGGTTTCGTGGAGGGGGTCATCAAGCCCGCGATGGAGCCGTTCGGCCACCGTGACGAGATGGCGGAGTCGGAGCGCGGCAACTACATCAAGACCCTGATGGGGCTGCGCAAGGAGGCTGTGCGCCAGGGTCTGTGGCTGCCGCACATGCCGAAGGAATTCGGCGGAATGGGTCTCGGCCATGTGGCTCTCGCGATGGTGCAGTCAGAGGCGGCGAAGACCCGCATCGGCCCCTGGGTGTTCAACTGCCAGGCACCCGACGAGGGCAACATGCACACTCTGCTCCACTGGGCGAACGACGAGCAGAAGGAGAAGTACCTCAAGCCGTTGCTGAACGGCGTCACCTCGTCGTGTTTCGCGATGACGGAACCCGAGGTTGCGGGGTCGGACCCGACCCTCATCCGCACGCACGCAATCAAGGACGGGGACGAGTGGGTCATCAACGGCCACAAGTGGTTCATCTCCGGCGCCCGCAGGGCAAAGTTCGCGATCCTCATCGCCCGCACCGAGATGGATGTCCCGGAGGGTTCCCGCGGTGCGAACACAGCATTCATTGTCGACATCCCGACTGAGGGCTGGAACGACGTCCGTGAGGTCGAGACGATGCACGGCTCCACGGGCCATTCCGAGATCGTCATCTCCGACCTGCGCGTCCACGACCGTCAGGTCCTCGGTGGGCGCGGCAACGGGCACAGGCTCGGCCAGTACCGCCTGGGGCCGGCACGCCTCGCCCACTGCATGCGCTGGATCGCCCAGGCCGAGATGGCGCTCGACATGATGGTGGACCGGTCGCTCAACAGGTACTCGCACGGGTCGTACCTGGCCGAGAAGCAGGGTGTCCAGTGGATGATTGCGGACTCCACGATGGAGCTGTACCAGTGCAAGCTGATGGTCCTGCACGCCGCATACCTCATCGACAACGGTGTCGACTTCCGCAACGAGGTCTCCATGGCGAAGCACTTCGTGGCGAACAGCCTCAACCGCATCATCGACCGGGCAATCCAGGTGCACGGTGCCCTCGGCTACTCGACCGACACGCCCCTTGCGAACATGGCCCAGAATGCGCGCTGGGCGCGGTTCGCCGA
>SXYT01000130.1 GCA_005788205.1 Actinomycetota bacterium
ATCATGTGCATCACGACGCCGCTGTACCACGCCTTCGGCGCGGGAGTGCTCGGCGCGGCATTGAACAGGGGCCACACCCTCGTGATCGAGGACCGGTTCGACCCGATCAGGTTCCTGGACCTGGTGGCGGCCCGTCGCATCACGAGCGCACCTCTCGTTCCCACCTTGATGGTGCGGCTGGCCAAGCTGGACGACAACGAGTTCACCCACCGCGACCTCTCGTCGCTCGAGTGGATTGCCCACACGGCAGCCCCCTGCCCGCCATGGGCGAAGCAGAGGCTCATCGACCTCCTCGGTCCGTGCATCGTGGAGTTCTACGGCAGTTCGGAGGGCACGGGGCCCGTGGTGTGCACGAGCGCAGACTGGATGGCCAGACCCGGCACGGTCGGCCGGCCGAATCCCGGGCTCGAGATCTCCGTGGTCGACGAGGAAGGCCGCGACCTGCCCGCAGGCTCGATCGGCACCCTCTACTTCCGGCGTGCTGACGGCGCGCCGAGGTACCACGGGGACGAGGAGAAGACACGCAGCTCGCAGCTCCCCGACGGCCGCTTCACCGTGGGAGACGTGGGCTACCTGGACGCCGACGGTTTCATGTACCTGGTGGACCGCAGGGTCGACCTCATCCTGAACGGGGGTGTCAACGTGTACCCCGCCGAGATCGAGGGCGTGCTCAGCCAGCACCCCGCGGTGCGCGACGTCGCCGTGTTCGGCATCCCCGACCCCGAGTTCGGCCAGCAGGTCAAGGCCGCGGTCGAACTGGAGGACGGTGCCGTGCTGACCGAGGGGGACCTGATCGCATGGTCACGGGAGAGGCTCGCTGGGTTCAAGTGTCCCCGCAGCGTGGACTTCCACGATGCGCTCCCCCGCGAGGCGCACGGGAAGCTGAAGAAGCGGCTGCTGCGCGACGCCTACTGGCCGCAGTAGGCAGTGCACTTGCGCTCGGAGGGGACCAGAGCCGTGTGGCCAGGCCTCAATTCACCTGCTTCGAGAGGCCTTCCCAGTACGGGGCACGCAGCTTGAACTTCTGCAGCTTGCCCGTCGCGGTGCGCGCCAGTTCGGTGCGGAACTCGATCCGCTTCGGGCACTTGTACCCCGCCAGTTTCGTCTTCACGTAGGCGATCAGCTCGTCCTCCTTCAGCGGCGAACCGGGCGTCTTGACGACGAGGGCAAGGACCAGCTCGCCCCACTTCTCGTCGGGCACGCCGATGACCGCCACCTCGGCAACGTCGGGGTGGGAGAACACGGCGTCCTCCACCTCGATGGACGAGACGTTCTCGCCACCGGAGATGATCACATCCTTCTTGCGGTCTGCGATCGTCACGTGGTGGTGCGCACCGATGGAGCCCCCGTCGCCGGTGCGGAACCAACCGTCCACGATCGCCTTCGAGGTCTCCTCGGGCTGGTTCCAGTAGCCCTCCATCACCACCGAGCTGCGGGCCAGCACCTCACCCTCGGCATCCACTCCCATCTCGACGCCCAGGCTGGGCGCACCGGCTGCGCCGAGACGGGCTGCCCGGTCCGCCGGCGACAGATCGTCCCACTCAGAACGGGTGCGGTTCATGGTGAGCAGCGGGGAGGTCTCGGTGAGCCCGTAGATCTGCACGAACTCCCATCCGAGCTCGGTCTCGATCCGCTCGATGGTCTTGGTGGGCGGCGGCGCACCGGCAACGACCATGCGCACATTGCCACGATTGGTTCCGGTACCTGGCGCAGCATCGAGGATCATGTTCGCCACGGCGGGTGCCCCGCACAGGAGGGTCACCCCGTGCTCCTCGACCCGCCGGAGAATCTCTGCCCCGTCCACCTTGCGCAGCACGACGTGACGGCCGCCCATTCCCGTGACCGCGAAGACCATGCCCCACCCGTTCGCATGGAACTGCGGGAGTGTGTGCAGGTAGACGTCACGGTCGTTCACGCCCATCTGCCACCCGAAGACCGCCGCGTTCACCCACAGGTTGCGGTGGGTCAGCTGCACGCCCTTCGGCCTGGCCGTCGTGCCGCTGGTGTAGTTGATCGTGGAAGTCGCGTCCTCGTCAGGCTCCCACGACCGGGGCTCCACTCCGTGGCGGTACAGCACGGCATCGGACTCCGCGCCGATCACGAACCTGTGGCGCGCAGTCACGCCCGAGAGCGCCTCGTCCAGTTCGGGGTCCACGATGAGCACTTCTGCGCCGCTGTGCTCCACGATGTAGGCAACCTCTTCAGCCACCAGACGGAAGTTGATCGGCACGAGAACGCGGCCCCAACCACTCACACCGAAGAACGAGGTGATGAGCCTGGCGGAGTTCTGGCTGACCACTGCCACGCGCGCCCCCGGGGGCACCCCGAGGGCATCCAGGCCGGCCGCCTGGGCACGCGCAAGTTCGGCCATGCGAGCGTACGTCAGGGACCCCCAGGACTCTGCCGGCTGGTCCGGCTCGTCGATGACAGCGATGCGGTCGCCGTAGACCTGCTCGGCCCGGCGGAGGTGGTCGACAATCGTGAGGGCAACCTTCATGGACACACCCTAAACGCTGCTCTCCCCGGGCAGGAACACGGCCCGGGTACGCGAAAGGGGCGGTGGCCGAAGCCACCGCCCCTCCCGAGCCTTTCAGTGACTGGCTTCTAGCGCTCCTGCCAGATTCCCGTCCACTCGAAGCCCTTGATGTCCCTCGTGGGAGCGAGGGTCTTGCCATCAGGGTTCTTGAACTGGGTGATGCCCCTCAGCTTCGACTTGTTGTAGACGAAGGTGAACGTCGCCGTGTGCACCGTCGGGATGAGCAGTCCGGTCGCCTGCATGTACGCCGTGGCCTCCTGGAACTTCTTCTTGCGGGCTGCCGCGTTGGTCTCGGCCTGAGCGGCATACAGGAGGTTGTCCACCTGGGTGTCGCTGTGGTTGCCCAGGGCAATCACCTTGTTGTAGCCGATGCCGAACGCAGTCTTGGCGATCGGGTTCGTCGAGTTCGTGGGGAACGCGCCCGTCACGAAGAACGGCAGCACGTAGCCGGAACCCGGACCCTCTGCCGGGGTGCCCTCGGCGAAGTCGTACAGGTTTCCGCCACCGCGGTAGATGGACGAGATCAGCACGGCCGACTCGGCCTGGAAGATCGGGTTCATCTGGATACCGGCTGCCTCGAAGTACTTCTGCACTTCCTTGGTGTTGTTCAGCGAGGTTGTGCTGGTGTCTGCGTACAGCGTGAGCTTGAACGGACCCGCAGCGCCGAGATCGGTGTTGCACTTCGCCACGAACTCCTTGGCCTTGGCCACGTTGTAGCCGGCTGCACCGTTACGGGTGAACATGATGTGGTCAGTACCCACGATGGAACCCGAGACCACGCCGAGACCCTTGAAGCGGACCTGGTTGTAGGTCTTCCAGTCCACGGCGAATGCCGCCGCGAGGCGGCAGTTCTGGTACTTGAAGGGCGAACCGGGCTTGTTCTGGTTCGGTACCCACTGGCCCCACGAGGCCGCCTTGCCGGCATACTCGGTGACGACGCTCTTGCGCTTGCGCAGGTCGAGGACGAAGGTCGCCTCACCCGTGGTGAACGACGCGGCGTCCAGGTTGCCGCGACGCAGGGCCGCAGCACGCTGCGACGCCTCCTTCACCACAACGTAGGTGACGGAGTTCAGGTATGGCAGCTGCTCACCGGCCGCGTCCTTGCGCCAGTAGTTCGGGTTGCGTACGACCACGAGTTCGTTCGGGTTGTACGACTGGATCATGAACGGACCAGTGCCAATGCCCTTGAGAGAGCACGATGCGGTAGTGGACGCCGTGTTGGCCTTGCCGTCAGGAGTCAGGATCTGGGCAGGGGCGCGCATGACGTAGCGACCCGCGCGGTACATGAGACCGATGAAGTCGTTGTCAGGGCGCTCGAGCGTGATCTTCACTGTGAGCGGATCGGGAGCATCGACGCTCATGATGTTGGCGTTCACGCCGACACCAGTCGAGCCGTACGCGATATTGGTGTACGTATAGCTGCCGAGCGTGCCGCTGATGACAGCGCCACGACCGAGATCGAAGTTCATTTTCACGACCTCGGCGTTAAAAGCCTCACCGTTGGAGAACTTGATGTTCGGGCGGAGCGTGAACGTCCACACCTTGCCGCCCTCGCTCGACGCCCACTTGGACGCGAGGTGCGGGATGAACTTGCCTGTCGAGTCGCGCTCCACGAGGCTCTCGTACACGGTGCGTGTGGCACCGAGGGCGTCGCCGGTGAGTGCATTCGAGAAGCACCAGCCCGAGATCGTGTTCAGGATGCCGACATTGACGTCGCCCCCAAATTTCGAGGCAGCCGGCTTGGCGCCAGCTGCCTGAGTGGTGGTTGCCATCGCCGAAGCCGCAACCGCGACTGCGGCTGCCACAGCCCACTTCTTCCTTCTTGATGTCATGTTGGATAACCCCCATAGGTGAGCCGCCCCAGCGGCGACCGACGCCAATGTAGACGAAAGTCACACCGCTGTCACGTTCGGTGGATGGGTGATCGAGGAGAAATCCCGGCGGTAAGGGGTTTCTTGCAGAAGCCAAGCATACGGGGCACGTGCCTCGATCCTGGGCCGGTGGTTCAGTTACCTGCCAGTACGCAGTTCCGTGGGGTTCTGGCCATCTGGTCGGACTGCCCGGCTCTTTCCGCAGCCACGAGGGGACGAAGGAGGCATTCGGGCGTGTACGAGTCAGCACCTCAGCCGGCGCGGCGAAGTGCGGCAACGGCATTCTCGACCGGCGTGATGTCGACATCTGCCCCGCTGCCGTGCCCCTCATTGTCTCCGTGACCAAACGGGTTGTCGAGGTCGCGGACAAGGAGCAACAGGTACGCATACGCAAGGCTGAGCACCGAGGGCGCGATCCACGACATAACCGTCGACGGGAAAGTGACAACGGCGAGCGAGAGCTGCAGAATGAACACGAGGAACGTCATGAGCACATACCCCGACTGCACGAACGACGTGTTCCGGATGACTGCGATTCGATTGAGGGTGGCCGTCAACTCGCCGTTCACGGTCATCATGCGCCCCAGGTAATGCGTGCCGCCGCCGGACTTCTCGATATCGGTGACGAGCCTCGAGAGATCGGCCTGGGCAGCCCACATCTCCGCATCGGACCGCTGACCCTGGAGCCAGCCCAGGACGGCCTCCCCCACAGCGGCCACACGGGCAGTCGCCCATGCGTGGTCCTGGTCCTTCGCAGTGAGAGCAAGTGCGCACGCGGACTGGAAACCGGCGAGACCGACGCCAACGACCGCCGGGAGCCGCTCTGACTCCTTGTAGTCCGCGAGGACGCCGCCCAGCATGAAACCGAGAATCAAGGTGACACCCGTGATCACTGACCCGATCTCACCGAAGGTGGCGACCTCTCCGATGTCCCACACCTCCTGCACGAGGAACCTCACCACGAGGACCACGATCACCACGGGGATGGAAGAAAACAAGAGACGGAACCTGTCGAAGAGGACGGTCGCGGTGGAGGAGTTGCTGTTCGTCACAGCAGGAAACGGTAGAGCAAACCTGCCCTGGGTTCGTGCACTGGAGGCGACGCCGAGAATCGAACTCGGATAAACGGCTTTGCAGGCCGCTGCGTAAACCATTCCGCCACGTCGCCAAGTGTCCCGCGGACGGGACACTGGTGGGATGCTATCGGAGTTGGAACTGGTCTCCCCCGGGGTCAGGACCGGCGGACGGCGTGAAAGATCGTGCGGGTACCGCTCGACAGCAGCATCTTCGACCTCACGTCGAAACGGTCCCTGAGCAGGCGCTCGAATTCCTCGAGAGTGAAGTCATCGTGGATGCCGGCACGCTTGTTCACCAGCAGTTTGCGCACCATCGGGTCATCCGCATGCGGCATCTCGATCACGATCTCCGGCGCGAAATCGGCAAGCATGTCGAGCTGCGCAGCGACCGGGATGTTGAAAGTGATGGCCACGTGGTGGATGACCGCCAGGTACAGCACGACATCAGGTGCGCCCCGGTCGAACACGCCGGGACGCTCACGACCCCGCCAGCCGATGCCACCCCCCGAATCCGACATGTCGACATACAGCGGGAGGATCTTCTCGTTTCCCTCGCCCTTCAGTGCGCCATAGAGCCGGTCGACCACCAGTGGGTCCGCGTCCATCGCCACAACATGGTTGCTGTGGGCGGCGGCGATGCGGCTGAACTTGCCGTCGTTACACCCGATGTCCGCCACGAGACGCCGCGGCTTTGACGCCACCGCGTCACGCACGAAACGCTCCTTCTCGTCCAGGCTGTCCTCGATGTAGTGGCCGCGCTCGGTGTACTCCGACCACGTGGACTTCGTGTCTCCCAGCTCAAGTGATGACACCAGCTTCTCCAGCTTGCGCAGGGTCGCGTCGAGGACCGCGGCACTCATGCCGGCCTTTGCGGCCTCCTTCTTGACCTCCACTTCGGTGTCGGCAAAACGGTTCTGCGCCGCGGCATGCAGGACCACGTGCGTGAGGCGCCCCTTGCGCGGGTGGCGGATGCTCGCGGGCAGGAGCTTGCGCATGGTGCCGGGCGAGATTCCGTTCACCGCTCCGCGAAGGAAGGGCTGGAAGCCCACTCCGAGGTAGGACTGCAGCATCAGCGGGTAGAGAAACATCTCGCAGAACTGGCGGTAGCCGTACCACGGGTCCGATTTCCTGCGGACCTCGAACGAACCTGCATCGATGAACTGGGCACGCGAACCGATGAACTGCACGTTGTAGGGAGTGGCGTCCTTCAGACCGACACCGTCGGCGAGCGTCCGGCGTGTGAGCCGCAGCTGCAGCAGTGCGGCGTCCTTCAGCATGGTGAAGGTCCACTCGTAGGGGTACGAGATGAAAGGCACCCGTGGGTGGGTCATTGCGGCGACCCACGGCCCGGACAGACCGACCGCGGCGGGATCCACCATGGTGGACTCGATCAGTTCGCCGGAGGACAGGGCACCCGCAATCGACTTTCTCGACCACACGGCATCGAGATCGGCCTTGCCGGTCGCGGTGAATGCCCGCACCACACGGTCCTCGCCGACGAAGACCCTGCTCAGGGGGTCACGGAATGACCCGGGGTCTTGCTGGACGGGGGGCATTTGGTCAGTCGTGGGCGGAGCCGGACTCGGGTTCATCGGAATCGTGGTCGGGCTGCGGTTTGCCCGTGACCCTGGACCTCAGGCGGGCCATGCCCATCTTGAAGGCCACACCGATGCCGGCGACGCCGCCCGCAATTGCGGTCACGATCATGGAGCCGGTGCCGGCATCAAGGTACGAAATCATGTTTTCAACCCTACCTCAGCACCCCCGTCAGGGCGGGGAAAGCGCGTGCGGTGGGCTATTCAGGAGGACCGGACACAGGCCCGTCACTAGCCTTGTCCCGTGACCGAGAAGCCCGAGACCATCGCCATCACCGCAGGCCGCGGCGACTCCCGCGGTCTCGGCACACCGGTCGACCCGTCGACCGTGTGGCAGCAGGAGGGCCTGGACGAGATGCGCCGCCGAGCCACCGGGGTGCGCCACGGTGGGGTCTACGGGCGCTACTCGAACCCGACCGTGGCAGCCTTCGAGGACGCAGTGGCACAGCTTGAGGGCGCAGAGTCGGCCCTTGCGTTCGGTTCGGGGATGGGCGCCGTGGCAAGCCTGGTCCTTGCGTTTTGCGGCCAGGGCAGCCACATCGTGGCCCAGAACAACCTCTACGGGGCGACCATGTCCTTTCTGCAGGGCCCGTGCGGCAGGTTCGGCATCGAGACCACGTTCGTCGATGCCTCCGTGCCGGGTTCGTTCGGAGCCGCGGTCAGGCCGGGTCGCACGATGCTCGTCATCGCGGAAACGCCGTCCAACCCGCGCCTCGCGGTGACCGATCTCGCGGAACTGGGCCGGATCTCCGGTCCGTTCACGGTGGTCGACTCCACCATGGCGACCCCACTCGGTCAGCGCCCGCTCGACTTCGGCATCGACTTCGTCCTCCATTCGGCCACCAAGGGGATCGGCGGCCACAACGACGCATTGATCGGTGTCATCGCCGGGGAACGGGACCTCGTCGACTCCGTGTGGGCGTACTCAGTGATGCACGGCTCGGTCGCCTCCCCGCACGACGCACAGAACGCGCTGCGCGGGATCCGCACGCTCGCCGTGCGCACCGAGCGCCAGCACTCCACCGCACTGCGCATCGCGCGCGCACTCGCCGCGCATCCCCGCGTCACGGACGTGTACCACCCGTTCCTGGAGTCCCACCCGCAGCACGATCTTGCGCGTGCACAGATGAGGATGGGCGGGACCTTGGTGGCCGTGGAGATCGCCGG
>SXYT01000131.1 GCA_005788205.1 Actinomycetota bacterium
CAGCTTGGAAGGCTGGAACTCTAGCCATTGAGCTACACCCGCGTGTGTGGAGCAGAAGCCTACCGAGAACGGCGCGCGCGGAGCACGAGCCAGCCGAGGCCCACAACAGCTGCCGCGACCACCGCGTACTGCAGGTAGTCGCCCCATTTGCCGGCCTTCTCCCACTGGTCGCCGAGGCCCCACCCGACGGCGACCCACACCGTGTTCCACACGAGCGAACCTGCGGCAGTGAGGAGGGTGAACCGTCCGAGCGGCATCCTGTCCGAGCCGGCAGGGATGGAGACGACGGAGCGGACGACGGGGATGAGGCGGCCGAACAGGACGACCTTCGTGCCATGCCTCTCGAACCACACGAAGCCCTTGTGCACGTCCGACTTCTTGAGACCGATGACGCGCCCGATGCCGGCGAGGAACCTCTCGAGCCGTTCGTCCTGCACGAGCCGGCCGATGCCGTAGAGGAAGTACGCGCCGACGACGGAGCCGACCGTCGCCGCGACGACGCCACCGACGAATCCGAAGCGTCCCTCGCTCACGTTGAAGCCCGCGAGCAGGAGGATCAGTTCGGACGGGATGGGGGGAAAGATGTTCTCGAGGGCCACCAGGAATGCGACGCCGACGAGACCGATGGCGTCGATGAGGTCCGTAGCCCACTGGATCACGTGTCGAGCCTAGTTGTGCGGGCCGTTGGGGGTCCGTGACCCTGTCAGAGCCACTTGCGCCGGCGGAAGAACCAGACCTGGAAGACGGTGACTGCCACGATGGCAATCCAGGAGAACCCGTACCCGTAGTGCCATCTCGTCTCGGGGATGTCATCGAAATTCTGTCCGTACAGACCGACGATGAATGTGGGCAGGAGCATGATCGAGGCGATCGCGCCCGTGAACCTGTTCGACGCGACGTTCTCGTCGTCGTTCAGTTGCCTCATGAAGTCCTTTGTGGTCGTGATCGACGTGTCGACGGCCTGGAGGAGAGTGGAGAGGTTGAGCGAGTCGATGTAGATGTCGGTGAGGTAGATCTCGAGCTCCTTCGAGAAGAGCTCGCGCCTGGCCCCCCCGGTTTCCTGCTTGATGTCGACACGGTCGTCATCGTTCACGAGGCTGCCGAGCACCGCGCTGGTCTCCGACACGACCGCGCGCATCGCCGGCATCTCGTGGCGCACCGCGGCGAGCGTGGGGCCGTGAATCTTGTACGCCTCCATGATCCGCCGACGCACCTTGCTGGTGAGCCTCTCCGTCTCGCCCGGCTCGAGGGACTGTGTCAGGTCGATCCCGGAGCCCAGTTCCGACGTGCGCGCGTGCACCATGGCCTGGAGGTTGACCGCGTCGTTGCTGAGCCTGACGATGACGTTGTCCAGCAGCTCGAGCAGGAACCTGCCCCCGGGCGCGGTGTCACCGCTGTACTGGCGCTGCGTCCCGAGCGCCGGAACGATCGAATTCCAGTCGTGGGTGCTGGTGCGGTGGGTCGCCACCGAGATCGCCACGTGCCCGAAAGAGATCGCGAACACGATGCGGTCGAAGTCGGCCTTCGTGTTCGCGGTGTCCGATGGCACGAACAGCATCCCGAACAGGTAGTCGCCGTGGTTCTCGATGCGGGGGAAGGGCGTCAGCTCGTGCTCGCGGTTGTCGAGCAGGTGCTCGCGCGCCACCGGGTGCAGCGGGGCGCCGATCGAGGCCTCGTAGGCGGAGAGCTCCGCCGGGTCGTCTGCGGTCATGTTGAGCCACGTGACCGCTGCACTGCCTGCCATGGACGAATCGTAGGGTGCGGGCGGGGGTGGGACGGGTGACGTGGGTTAGTGTCGCTCCCGTCATCACCCCGAAAGGACGGACCAACATGGGCAAGCCCGCAGTGAACATCGGCAAGGTCGGCATCTGGTATGGCGGCATCGACGCACTGCCGACACCGAAGGCCCGCGAGGCAGCGCAGCTCGTGGAGAGCCTGGGGTACGGGGCCCTGTGGATCGCTGAGGCCGTCGGCCGGGACCCGTTCGTGTCATCGGCCGTCCTGTTGTCTGCCACAAAGACGCTCCCGCTCGCCACCGGCATCGCGAACATCTATGCCCGCGACCCCATGACGATGGCCGCCGGGCAGAAGACCCTCGCCGAGGCGTTCCCGGGACGGTTCCTGCTCGGCCTTGGTGTGAGCCACGGCCATCTAGTGGCGGGCATCCGCAAGCACGACTACTCCAAGCCCTACAGCTACATGATCGACTACCTGGAGAAGATGTCGAAGGCCCTGTTCATGGCGACGGCGCCGGCCGAGGACCCCGGCATCCTTCTCGCCGCGCTCGGGCCGAAGATGCTCGAGCTGTCCGCCACCAAGGCGAACGGTGCCCACCCGTACTTCACCACCACCGAGCACACGAAGATCTCGCGTGACGTGATGGGCGCCGACGCCCTGCTCGCACCGGAGCAGATGGTGGTGCTGGAGACCGACCCCACCGAGGCGCGCCGCATCGCGCGTGCCGGCATGAAGATCTACCTGGGCCTGCCGAACTACGCGAACAACCTCAAGCGCCTCGGCTTCACCGACGACGACATCGCCGACGGCGGCAGCGACCGTCTCGTGGATGCGATCGTGGCATGGGGCAGCGAAGAGAAGATCGCCGCGCGCGTCGCTGAGCACCACGCCGCCGGTGCGGACCACGTGTGCGTGCAAGTCCTCATGGCCGACCCGCGCACGGCGCCGACCGCCGAGTTCACCCGCCTCGCCCCGGCACTGCTGGAAGTGTGACCCCGCTGGGGCCAGGCCCTACATCTGGAGGCTCTTGATCTCCAGGAACTCCTCGAAGCCGTACTCACCGAGCTCGCGGCCGATGCCGGACTGCTTGTATCCGCCGAACGGCGCGTTCGCGTTGAAGGCGCCGCCGTTCACCTCGACCTGGCCGGTCCGCATGCGCCGGGCGATGCGCAGGGCCCGTTCCTTGTCGGCGGCAAAGACCGCGCCCGCCAGGCCGTACACGGTGCCGTTCGCGATGCGGACTGCGTCGTCGTCGTCCTCGTAGGGGATGATCGAGAGCACCGGGCCGAAGATCTCCTCCTGCTCGATGGTCATGCCGGGCTGCACGTTCGAGAACACGGTGGGGCGCACGTAGTAGCCCTTCTCGAGGCCCTCCGGCGCGCCGAGACCGCCGGCCACGAGCACCGCACCCTCGTCGATGCCTTTCTGGATGTACCCCTGCACGCGCTCGCGCTGTGCCGCGCTCGCGAGCGGCCCCAGGTTGGTGCCCTCCGCGAAGGGGTCGCCGACCTTCATGTTGTTCGCCACCAGCGCGGCTGCGGTCTCTGCCTCGGCCAGGCGCGCCCTCGGCACGAGCATGCGGGTGAGTGCGGAACAGGTCTGGCCGCTGTTCAGCATGGACTTGCCCACGCCGGCCATGACCGCCTTGCCGAACGTCTCGGCGTCGAGGTCGTCACAGATGATGTTGGCGCTCTTGCCGCCCAGTTCCAGGGCGATCTTCTTCACGGTCTCCGCACCGACCTGCATCACGCGCCTGCCGGCACGTGTGGACCCGGTGAAGGACACCATGTCGATGTCCGGGCTGGCGGCGATCGCCTCGCCGACGACAGGGCCGGTGCCCGTGACCAGGTTGAACACGCCCGCGGGCAGGCCGACCTCGTGGATGATCTCGGCAAGCATGAACGCGTCGACCGGTGCGACCTCGCTGGGCTTCAGAACGACCGTGCAGCCCGCGGCCATCGCGTAGGCGACCTTCGCCGCGATCTGGTGCAGCGGGTAGTTCCACGGTGTGATGCAGCCGACAACGCCGATCGGCTCGCGCACGACCAAGGAGGAACCGATCTCCTTCGAGTACTGGAACGACTCGGCCACGGTGGCGGCGGTCTTGAACGAGTTCAGGGGGAGCCCGACCTGGATGACGTTGGACAGGGGCTTCGACATTCCGGTCTCGCGCGAGATCGCGCTCGCGATCTCGTCCATGCGGCCGCCGAGTGCGTCGCCGATCCGGCTCATGTACTTGGCACGCTCGGCCGCCGGCAGTGCGCTCCAGGACTCGAACGCCTCCTTTGCCGCCGCGGCTGCCTTTGCCACGTCACCGGCGGTGCCCTCGGGGATCGTCGCCATGACTTCCTCGGTGATGGAGTCATGCACCGCGATGGTCTTGGTTCCCTCGCTCGGCACCCACTGGCCGTTCACGTAGATCTTGTCGTAGTTGTTCATGTCGGTTCCTCCGGGGGAGACGGGTTTCCCCGAACGCTAGGCGACCGACTGGTTCGTGCGGCAGGCGGGCGACAGATGTCGCACGCCTCGTCTACTTGTAGCTGCGGGTCGGCTTGCCCTTGCCGCGTGCAGCAGGGCCGCCGCGCCTGGCAGGCGGGCGTGAGCCACCGCGGTTGTCGTTGCCGTAACGGCCACGTGCACCGGCAGGGGAGCCGGGACGGCTTCCCTGGGGGCGGTCGTCGTCGCGGCGCGGCCTGTCGTCATCGCGACGGGGACGGTCATCTCGCCTGTCGTCACGGTTGAAGGTGCGGGGGCGGTCGTCGTCGCGGCGCGGCCTGTCGTCATCGCGACGGGGACGGTCATCTCGCCTGTCGTCACGGTTGAAGGTGCGGGGGCGGTCGTCGTCGCGGCGCGGCCTGTCGTCACGCTCGAAGCTGCGCGGCCTGTCGTCGCGCCGGTTGTCGCTGCGGCCGCGGTGCCCGCCGCCGTTGCGGTGGCGCGGGCCCCCGGAACGCGGCTGGCGCTCCTTTTTCGACTCCTCGATGCTCGGCATCTCGCGAAACGCGCGCTCACCCGGGGCGATGAACGTGAGCAGTTCGTGGCCGACGGTCACCTTGGTGTTGGTGGGGTCGATCCCGGCGTCCTTGGCCAGGCGCTTCACGTGGCGCCGCTGGTTCTCTGTGACCATGGTGACGACGGTGCCCTCGGCACCCGCACGCGCGGTGCGACCGGAGCGGTGGAGAAACGCCTTGTGCTCCTCCGGCGGGTCGGCATGGATCACGATCGCGATGTCGTCCACGTGGATACCGCGGGCGGCGATGTCGGTTGCCACCAATGTGTCGGCCTTGCCGTTGGAGAACGCCGCGAGATTGCGCGCGCGCACCATCTGGCTGAGGTCACCGTGCAGTTCCACGCTGGGCACGCCGGCCTTGATGAGTGCGATCGTGAGCTTGCGCGCGCCGTGCTTCGTCCGGGTGAACACGAGTGACTTGCCCGGCGCGGCGCACAGGTCCGCGATCACCTTGAAGCGGTCGTCCTGGGAGACGTGGAAGAAGTGGTGCGTCATGGTGAGCTCCTCTTCCTCCGGAGTCTCGATCTCGTGAGTCACGGGGTTCTCGATGAAATTGCGCACCACCTTGTCGATGCCGCGGTCGAGCGTGGCGGAGAACAGCATGTGCTGGGCGCCGCGCGGGATCTCGTTCAGGATCTGGGTGACGTGCTCGAGGAACCCGAGCTCTGCCATGTGGTCGGCTTCGTCGAGAATGACGATCTCGATGTCGTCAAGTTGGACGTGACCGGACTCGAGCAGGTCGACGAAGCGGCCGGGGCAGGCCACCACGATGTCGGTGCCATTGCGCATGGCCTCGATCTGCTTGCCGTACCCGACGCCGCCGTAGACAACGGCGGACGTCATGTCGAGAGTGCGTGCGAGAGGGTTGATGACGTCGCGCACCTGGTTGGCGAGTTCGCGCGTCGGGACGAGCACGAGCGC
>SXYT01000132.1 GCA_005788205.1 Actinomycetota bacterium
AACTGCCATTTCGCCAGCCCGAACCTCCGGAACAATTCCGCGGCGACCCAGATCGAGTCATCGTTCGGCAGCATCGTCGTGATGCCCCTCGATGCCCTGTGGTGCAGGGCATCGGCAACCTGGGCAAGGCCGTGACCCGTCATGGCCCCGGTGTCCCCCAGGCAGAAGTCGACGTACTCAATCCCGTCGACATCGGTGAACCTGCTGCCGTGGGCCTCGGCAACGAAGACCGGGTGGGCGCCCGGCCACCGCGTCATCCACGGCATTGGCACGCCAGAGAGCAGATGCTCACCCGCCAGCCCGGCGAGGTTCCCCGACTCGGGGTGCAGGGCGGCAAAGAGGTCGAGCTCCTCGCTGTGCCGCCTGGCAAGGAGTGTCCTGTCAATCATCAAAATCGGCTCAACCCTATGCCAGCCACGCTGGACGGACCATGGATGGGTGGCGCACGGGCCAACCATGGCAGGGACTTCGCCTTAACATTTCGTACACTTTCCCCGTGACCACGACAGCCCGTCCGACTGATCTGCGGATCAACGGCGCGCGTCTCATGGACCGCCTGATGAGCCTCGCGGAGATCGGTGCCATTGACGGGGGCGGTTGCGCGAGACTCGCCCTGACCGACGCCGACAGGGACGGACGGGACCTGGTCGTGTCGTGGATGCGCGACCTCGGGCTGGAGGTCACGGTCGACACAGTGGGCAACGTCGTCGGGACGTGGAGTGTCGGTGGCGGCGGTGCAGTGATGACCGGGTCACACATCGACACAGTGCGCACCGGCGGCAAGTACGACGGCAATCTGGGTGTGCTCGCGGGCCTGGAGATCATCCAGACCGTCCAGGAGAGCGGGTGGATGCCCCCGCGGCCTCTGGCGGTCACGTTCTTCACGAACGAGGAAGGTGCCCGTTACGCACCGGACATGATGGGTTCGCTCGCCTACGTCGGCGGTATCGGCGTGGAGGAAGTCCTCGGAACGATCGGAATCGACGGGAGCAGGGTCGGAGATGAACTGCTGAGAATCGGGTACGCCGGGACCACCCCGTGCCCCGCCCCGGCCCCGCACGCTTTCGTGGAACTTCACATCGAGCAGGGGCCCGTGCTCGAGAAGGAGGGCGCCACCATCGGTGCAGTGACAGGAGTCCAGGGAATCAGTTGGCGGGAAGTCACGATCGAGGGCCAGTCGAACCATGCAGGCACCACGCCGATGTCGATGCGCCACGACCCCGCGTATGCGGCTTCGCTGATTGCAGTGTTCCTCCGTGACCTTGCCCGGCGCTACGGGGGCAACCAGGTGTGCACGGTCGGCAAGATCGATCTCCACCCGAACCTCGTGAACGTGGTTCCCGCCCGGGCCGTGCTCACGCTCGACGTTCGCAACACCGACGAAGGGCTCCTGCGGCGTGCAGAGTCCGAGATCACGGAACGCCTGGATGCCCTCGCTGCGGAAGAGGGCGTGACGATCACCTCGCGCCAACTCGCCCGATTCGAGCCGGTCGAGTTCGGCGAGAGCATGGTGACCCTTGTGGAGGCGACTGCCTCGGACCACGGACTCTCGAGCATGCGTCTGCCGAGCGGTGCCGGTCATGACGCACAGATGCTGGCGAGAATCTGCCCCAGTGGCATGGTCTTCGTGCCGAGTCACAACGGGATCAGCCACAACCCCGCAGAACACACGGATACCGCTGACATCGTGGCGGGATGTGACGTGCTTCTGCAGATGATGATCACGCTCACGACACAGGAGACACCATGAGCCGGGTGCTCACGGTCGGAGCGGCCCAACTCGGCCCCATCCAGAAGTCCGACGACCGCGCTTCGGTCGTCGCACGCCTGGTCGCACTGCTCCACCAGGGCGCCGCCGCAGGGTGCGACCTGATCGTCTTTCCGGAACTGGCGCTCACCACCTTCTTCCCGAGGTGGTTCGTGGACGACATCTCGGAGGCTGACCATTGGTACGAAACCGAGATGCCGTCGGCGGTCACGGCTCCCCTCTTCGAGGAGGCCAGGCGGCTATCGGTGGGGTTCTGCCTCGGGTACGCAGAACTCACACCCGAGGGCAGGAGGTTCAACACCCAGATCCTCGTCGCGAAAGACGGCGCCACCGTCGCCAAGTACCGCAAGGTACATATTCCGGGCCACGAGGAGCACGAGCCTGACAGGCCCTTCCAGCATGCCGAGCGCTACTACTTCGAGCCTTCCATGGAGGGCTTCGGCGTGTGGCAGGCGTTCGGCGGTCGCATGGGGATGATGATCTGCAACGACCGTCGCTGGCCGGAGACGTACAGGGTCATGGGACTGAAGGGCGTGGAGATGATCCTCTGCGGCTACAACACGCCGATCCACTACGTTCCGGACCCGAGCCAGGACATCCTGCAGGGGTTCCACAACGCTCTCGTCATGCAGTCAGGGGCGTACCAGAACGGCACCTGGGTGGTGGGTGTCGCCAAGGCAGGCGTGGAAGAGGGCGTCGACAGTCTGGGCCAGAGCATGATCGTCGCACCGTCCGGCCAGATCGTGGCACAGACACTGTCCACCGACGACGAGCTCATTTCCGCCCGCTGCGACCTCGATTGGTGCAAGCGGTACAAGGAGACTCTCTTCGACTTCGACCGTTACCGCAGGCCCGAGGTGTACGGCCCCATCACGGGGCAGCGCGGGGTCGTCCTGGACTGACATGGGAGCAACCACCCACGGGCTCGTGTGCGCCCACCACCACCTGTATTCGACCCTGGCCCGCGGCATGCCCGCTCCCCCGCACACCCCGCGCGGCTTCATGGAGATCCTCGACCAGGTGTGGTGGAGGCTGGACACCGCCCTCGACCTGGAGATCATCAAGTGGTCCGCGATGCTCGGTGCCGCTGAGGCCCTGATGTGCGGCACGACCGCGATCATCGACCACCACGAGTCGCCGAACGCGATCGAGGGTTCGCTCGACGTCATCAGAGATGCGTGCACGGCAGTCGGCGTGAGGACGAACCTGAGCTACGGCGTCACGGACCGATGGGACGGGGGTGCCCTTGCACCAACCGTCGAGCCGGGCACGAGAATGACAGATGCAGCGCGGAGGGGTCTCCTCGAGAACGAACGCTTCCTGCGCTCCGGCGGTCGCGGCATGGTGGGAGTGCATGCGGCCTTCACGTGCGGAGACGAGACCCTCGAGGCTGCAGCCGCGCTCGCGGGAGACCTCGGGACCGGTGTGCACATCCACGTCGCCGAGGGCACAGAGGACTCGGCGGCAGGTGCCCGGCTCGAGAATCTCGCGGCAGATGACTGGTTGCTGGTCCACTGCGTCCACCTGGACAGGCCGCTGCGCGGCACGATCGCGCACAACCCGCGCTCGAACATGAACAACGCCGTCGGGTACGCAGCGCCGGCCGAA
>SXYT01000133.1 GCA_005788205.1 Actinomycetota bacterium
CCTCAACCTGCACAAGCCGTTCTGCATCCCCCACGGGGGCGGCGGACCAGGTGTCGGACCTGTGGCAGTGCGCGCGCACCTGGCAGATTTCCTGCCGGGCGATCCTGTCAACCCCGTCTCAGCCGTGGGCCCGGTCTCCGGTGCCAACTTCGGCTCAGCATCGATTCTCGGCATCCCCTGGGTGTACATCACCATGATGGGCCCGGACGGGCTGCGCAGAGCGACGGTGGACGCGATCCTCTCCGCGAACTACGTGGCGGCCCGCCTGCGTGACGCCTTCCCCGTGCTCTACGCGGGTGGTCACGGGACAGTGGCGCACGAGTGCATCCTGAACGTCGCCGAGGTCGTCCGGGGAACCGGGGTGTCCATCGACGACGTGGCCAAGCGCCTGATGGACTTCTGTTTCCACGCCCCGACGATGAGCTTCCCCGTGGCGAACACGCTCATGGTGGAGCCCACTGAGAGCGAGACCCTCGAGGAGCTCAACCGCTTCTGCGAGGCGATGCTCGCCATCAGGCGCGAGATCGACGAGGTCCGCGACGGAACCATTGCGGCCACCGACTCCCCGCTCCACCACGCGCCCCACACCGTCGAGGACGTCATCGGCGAATGGGGTCGCGCATACGGCCGCGAGAAGGCGCTGTACCCGCTGCCGACGCTGCGCACGCGCGGGTACTTCCCGCCGGTGTCGCGGATAGACGCAGCGTACGGTGACCGCAACCTCGTGTGCACGTGCGGCCCGATCGAGGCGTACGCCGACTCGCTGGTGTCCGATACTGTGCCCGCATGAACGAACCAGGCGGCCAGAACCCGGTGGAGCAGTTGCTGGCCCTGGTGGCCGCGCTCGACCCCGTGGATTTCGCGTCACGCGCTGTCGACGCGTCGCGTCGCACCACCGAGTCATTGATCGTCATTCTCGAGAACTTCGCCTCCACCGTCGACAACCTGAACCGCACCACCACCCGCATCAACTCGCTCCTCGACGAGGTGGAAGAGCCGTTGCGCCGCATCATGCCCCAGGTTGGCAATGCCATGAACGCCGCGGCATCGCTCGGCGAGATCGCCTCCTCTCTCGGGGAACTGACGAAACGCCTCGGGCCGCTCGCATCCATGGCGGAGAGCGCCGGGGGCCTCTTTGGTCTCAAGCCCAACAGGGCGCCACAGACGCCGCCGACGCCCGGGGCGTCGCCGCCCTCTTCTTAGGGGTTCATTTCTTTTTCGCCACGAACGGCATCGTGACGACGGTCGCCTCGATCAGTGTCCCGCGCACGTCGGCTGACAGGACCTCGCCCGGGGCGCACGACCGGTCGACCAAGGCCATCGCCACGCAGTGCCCGAGCGTCGGCGAGAAGTTGCCGCTGGTGATGCGGCCCACCGAAGCGCCCGAGTGGTCCCTCAGTTCGCACCCGTCGCGGGCCGGCCTGCGACCGTCAATGCGCAGGCCAACGAGGCGCCTCGCCGGTCCGGTCTGCTTCTCTGCGAGGAGCGCCTCCCTCCCGCGGAACGAAGGCTTGTCCCACGCCACGACCCATTCGAGCCCGGCCTGCAGAGGCGTGATGCCCTCTCCCAGCTCATGCCCATGCAGCGGGAGCGCGGCCTCCAAGCGAAGCGTGTCCCGCGCCCCGAGACCCGCAGGTGCCGCACCAGCAGCGATGAGACACTCCCAGACGGACACGGCCCCCGCGAGCGGGACAGCGATCTCGATGCCGTCCTCCCCCGTGTAACCAGTGCCCGCGACGGTGCTGGCATGCCCGAGCACATCGACGCGCGACACCCGGAAGCGTCCGACACCGGCGGCCTCGGGGCAGAAGGTTCGCACCGCGTCACGGGCACCCGGGCCCTGCACCGCGATGACCGCCCGCGAGGCCGTGGTGTCGGTCCCGCCGATTGCCGAGATGACGCGGTCGGTGTTGGAGGCGTTCGGCATCACGTCGAAGACGTCGTCGTCCACCCACCACACGATGATGTCGTCGAGCACGCTGGCGTCTGATGGGTCGAGCAGGTGGGTGTACTGCGCGCGGCCGGGACCGATCTTCGTGAGGTCGTTCGTGAGCGCCGTCTGCAGGCTCCCCAGCGCCCCGGGGCCCTCGAGACGGACGGTGCCCAGGTGGCTGACATCGAACATCGCGGTACTTGTGCGGCACGCTGCATGCTCGGCAAGAGTCCCGGAAGGGTACGCAATCGGCATCTCCCATCCGCCGAAAGCCGCCATCTTCGCACCGAGAGCACGGTGCACCGGATCCAGCGGCGACAATCGCGCCATCAGAGGATTGCGGCGCCGGAATCCTGCGCCTTTGTCTCCACCACACGGATGCGCTCGCCGAGCGACACGATCCGTCTGTCGATCTCGTCCTTCACGCCGGCGAGGGGCAGCACGTTGAGAACACCCTGGCCGTGCCGGACGACGTCGATCAAGTTGTCTCCGTCGCACAGGATCACGGAGTTGCCGTCGATCACGATGTGGGCCGATGCGATTTCGGTGTCGACATGCTCCCTCATGTACGCGAAGACGATGCGGATCTTCGGGAGTTTGATGCCGGCATCCAGCAACTTCTTGATGACCTTCAGTTCGAGCAGGTCCTTGTAGGTGTAGAGGCGGCGCGAGCCGCTGCCTGACGCGTCAGCCGCAGTCGGCCGGATCAGATTGGTGCTGGCCCAGTAGTCGAGCTGTCGGTAGGTGATGCCGACGATCTCTGCTGCACTGTGCCCGCTGTACGTCTCGATGCTCATTGGTCCCACCTTCTCCATGTCCACCCGGGCGGGTCACACCCGGGTAACTACACGGATGTAAGACGCTAGGGGTGCCCGGCCGCGAACGCAAGGGCCTGATGGCCCGGTTCAGAGGTTGAAGTCGTCAGGGTTTATGTTCTCGATGAAATCACGGAATTCGTCCAGGATTTCGCCGTCGTCGTCGCCGGTCTCCTGCGGGACAGACCCGACCTCGTCGAGCATGGCCTCAGCAGCGAAAATCGGGGCATTGGCCCTCAGGGCGAGTGCGAGACCGTCCGACGGACGGCACGAGACAGTGGTCTCCTCCCCCGTAGAAGAGAGCAGGACGAGTTCGGCGAAGAAGGTTCCCTCCTTCACGTGGGTCAACACGGTTCTCTTCACGCTCACACCGAGTCTCTCGAGCGCGAGCACGAAGAGATCATGCGTCAACGGCCTCGGTGAGACCTCACCGTCGAGCATCATCCGGATGACCATTCCCTCGTTCAGGCCGATGAAAATGTCGAATTGGCGTCTTGGCTGGTCATCCTCGCGCAGGGTCACGACGAAGCTGTTGGTGGCGCGACTGCGCTCCACCCGGCGGACGGAGAGAGGTCTCATGGTCACCTCGGCTCGGTGAGGCGCGCTGTCTCGCGGGCGAGGAGGGCGCCACGGAGGCTGCCCCCCAGGTCGAGAAGTTCGTCGAGCATCTCCAGGGCTTCGGTGCGCCCGTTGGCGTTGCGGGCGCGCAACAACGGAAGGATGCGCTGCTCGAACAGGCTCAACTCACGCTCTGCACTCGTCTTCCACGCGCGAAGGTGACGGATGTCGATGCCGAGGTCACGGAAACGACCCGCGACACGTGCGATCTCCACCGAATGGGGCTCGAAGAACGTGGTGTCCCCGACGTCGTGGCCGCTCACCAGACCTGCCTGCTCGAGTTCCTTGAGGAAGGACGCGTCTATCGAGCACCTCGCGAGGAGAATGTCGCGCGGAAGTGACTCGGTCTGGTCGGCGTGGCGGGCGGCCACCTTGCTCTGCTCCCGCGAGACGATCGTGGCCGGCACGTCCTGCTCGAGTGCAGGAGTCGTGGTGGTCGTGCGTGTGCCGCGGGGAATGGCCGCGCGGGCGGCGGGATGGGCATCGCTGCGGATCACCCCGTCGGAGACGAGCCTGAGTTCGCGGCTGATGTCACTCGTTTCGTCGTCGAGTCTGTCCTTGATGACCCGCAACGGCAGGTAGTGAGCCCTCTGCTCCCGCAGGATCACGCGAAGCCTGTCGACCTCGGCCTCGGTGAACTGACGGTACCCGGATGCGGTCCTCTCGGGATCGATGAGACCCTGGCTCTCCAGGAAGCGGATCTTCGAGATCGTGACGTCGGGGAACTCATCGAGCAGCAATGCAAGGACCTCACCGATCGACAGATGTTCGCGTGTGCTCACTTGAGGCTCTCCGCACTCTGGAGGAACACGAGGCGGAACTTGCCGACCTGCAGTTCGTCGCCCTGTGAGATGACGATTGAATCGATCCTCGTCTGGTTCACGTAGGTGCCGTTCAGGGATCCCGAATCGGAGGCCACGTAACGACCATCGACGAGCCGGATCTCCGTGTGCCTGCGGCTGACCGTGATGTCGTCCAGCACTATGTCGGACTCGGGGTGGCGGCCGATCGTCGTCACCTGGGTGCGCAGAACGAAGTGTGCGCCCTCGTCGTCGCCGCCACGGACCACGAGAATCGCCTCACCGGAGGGGATGTCGCCCAGGGCGACGACCACGTCGTCGGCACGGCCGGGAGCATCCATCAGTGGGTCTACCTTGGCGATCGTGATGGTGCGGTCGTCGACCACGTCCAGCACAGACCCGCACGCACTGCAGAACCCGCTGATCGGGGGGTTGCGGTGGCCGCAGCGGTTGCAGAACACGTAGGACATGTCAACCGATCAGGGCCTGGTACTCCCCCGGCGAGAGCAGCCCGTCGGGCCCGCCGGACATCTCTATCTCGCAGATCCAGCCGCGACCGTACGGGTCGGTGTTGAGGAGCTCCGGCTCATCCGAGAGACCCTCGTTGACGGCCGAGACGGTTCCGCTGACGGGAGCGTAGACGTCGTTGACGCTCTTCGTGCTCTCGATCTCACTGAATGAGTCATTCGCGGAGACCACCGACCCGACGTCAGGGAGCTGCACGAAGACGATGTCCCCGAGTGCATCCTGGGCGAAGTCGGTGATCCCGATACGTGCGACAGAACCGGTGACCTGCACCCATTCGTGGTCCTTCGTGTACTGGAGATTGGAGGGGACGCTCACGTCACTCACGGTAGTCGTTTCGCAGCCCGTCCCGTGGCCAAGTGGGCCCGCACGAGAGGCACGTACTGCAGGAGCGTCCAGTACGACAGCGCCATGCCGGGCACCGCTGCCGTCCATCCCATCCAGCGCGCGACGGTCCACGACCCTCCCACGGAGCCGAGCGTCAGCCATCCCACCGTGCACATCACGAGGAA
>SXYT01000134.1 GCA_005788205.1 Actinomycetota bacterium
CCAGATCTGCATCGCCGGCCTCGTCCAGGCGCTCAGCGAAGGGATTGCGTTCGCATCGAACGCCGGGCTGGACCCGCATGCCGTCATCGACGTCATCAGCAAGGGGGCCGCGCAGAGCTGGCAGATGGAGAACCGGGCGCACACCATGATCGACGGCAGGTTCGACTTCGGGTTCGCGGTCGAGTGGATGGTCAAGGACCTCACCTATGCCGTTGCCGAGGCCCGCAGCAACGGCTCGCAGGTTCCTGTGGCGGAGCAGGTGCTCGGCTACTACGGCGAGCTCATGGAGCGGGGCCGCGGCAGGATGGACACCAGCAGTCTGGTCACGCGCCTCCCGCGCTGACTCATCTCCCCGCCGCGGCGGTGGCGAAGATGTCGAGCAGGGAGTCGAGCTGTGCGTCCGTGATGACGAGCGGCGGGCAGAACGTGTTGCAGTCGTTGATGGCCCGCGTGATCGCGCCGAGCTCGAGCATGCGGTCCCGGATCTTGATCGCGTCCTGGTCGGGCCGCAGGGCCGCCGCCCACACCGCGCCCCGTCCGCGCACGCCCGCGATCGTCCCGTCGGCGGCGAGTGCCGTCAGCCCCGCCTCCAGGCGCGCACCGATCGCCGCTGAGCGCGGCAGCAGGTTCTCGTCCTCGAGGATCTCGATGTTCTTGAGGGCGGCGGCACAGACCGTGGCGTGACCCGAGTACGTGTACCCGTGGCGCAGGATGAAGTCCGGGTCCGCCTCGAGCGGTGCCGTCACGCTCGTCGCGCACACGACGCCCCCGAGCGGCTGGTACCCGCTCGTCACGGCCTTCGCGAACGTCATCATGTCCGGGGTGACCCCGTAGTGCGTGGCGCCGAACCACTCGCCGAGGCGGCCGAACGCAGTGATGACCTCGTCGAAGATCAGGTACGCGCCGTTGTCGTCGCACAAGCGGCGCAGCCCCTGCAGGTACTCCGTGGTGCTCGGGAACACCCCGCCTGCGCCCTGCACCGGCTCCGAGATGATCGCGGCGAGACGGCCCCTGTTCTTTTCCACCGCGACCGACATCGCCTCGATGTCGTCAGCATCCACCTGGATGACATCGTCGAGGAGGGTGCCGTACCCTGCCTTGTTCGGTGCGATGCCCTGGGCGCTCGTGCCGCCGTAGTTGGTGCCGTGGTACCCGCGGGTGCGGCTGATGATCACGGTGCGCTCCGGGCGGCCTGCCTGGACGTGGGCCACGCGGGCGAGTTTCATCGCCGAGTCGATCGCCTCCGACCCGCTCCCGCACAGGAACACCCGGGCGTCCCGGATGGGGGAGAGAGCCGCGATTCTCTCGCTCACTGCGTCTGCAGGGGCTGTGGTGAACGGGTCGAACGCCGAGTACGCCTCGAGAGCGGTGATCTGGGCCGCGATCGCCTCTGCCATCTCGCGCCGTCCGTGCCCGATGGCGCAGTACCAGAGGCTGGCCATCCCGTCGATCAGCACCTTGCCCTGGTCCGTGGTGACAGTCGCCCCTTGGCCACTAACGAGACGGATGAAGGCTGGCTTGGCTGGCTTGGCGAAAGGGTGCAGGAACGGCCCGGTCATGGCTTCACCCTAGGTCGGGTTGCAATTCGGGAGACGGGAAGCAATAATGAGAATCGTTCTTATTTTGAGAAAGGCACATCATGAAAAAGTCAGCCGTCATTCTTGCGGTCGTAATCGGTCTGTCTGCGTGCGGTGGATCGTCCGGTTCGGTCGACACCAGTGTCCCCGTCTCGGTTCCCGACACGGCCCTCCCGGCTGGCGGCGACAGGGCCGTGATCGTGGCGACCAACTCCGTCCTGCAGGCGTTCGTCCAGATGGTGGTGGGGGACACAGCCGAGGTCCTCACCGTCATCCCTGACGGAAAGGACCCGCACGACTTCGAGCCGTCCGCACAGGACGTCGCCGCTCTCAACTCTGCCGACCTCGTCGTGCAGAACGGCCTGGACTTCGAGCACGGCGTGGAGGATTCGATCGAGACGGCGGAACAGGCGGGAGTCACGGTGTGGACCCTCACCGACCATGTCACGCTCATCGGCGAGGATCCTCACGTGTTCACCGACCCACTGACGATGGCCGGTGCCCTTGATGCGCTCGCCGCGGCTGTCACGGCGCTCGAGGGTGTCTCTGCTGACGTCGTGTCCGCGCGCTCGCAACTGGATGCCGCCGCCTCAGCGGCGGGCACGTCGATCAACACACTCGGAGCCGGCAAGTGCAGGTTGATCACCGACCATGATGCTCTCGCGTACTTCGCGAAGAGGTTCGGTTGCACGGTCGCCGGAGCGGTCATCCCCTCGTTCTCCTCGGCCGCCGAGGCGTCCGCGAAGGATCTTGAGGCGGTGCGCATGGCGGCGGGCTCCGTGAAGGCAATCTTCATGGAGGAAGGCGCACCCGATGCGGTGGTGCGCCAGGTCGCGGACGAACTCGGCATCAAGTTGGTCGAGCTGCGCATCCATGCCCTCCCTGCGGACGGCTCCTACGTTGGCTATGTGAAGGCGATCGCGGACTTGATCACGGCGGCGCTGTCCTGATGGAAGGGCTGTGGAGGCCGTTCGTCGAGAACGGGTTCCTCCTGAACGCGCTCCTCGCGGGCATTCTCGTGAGCGTGCTCTGTGCCTGCACCGGAACGTTCGTGGTGCTGCGCGGACTCGCCTTCGTGGGTGACGCGCTCGCCCACGGCGTGCTGCCCGGTGTCGCGGTGGCAGTCCTGCTGGGTGTGCCGTCTCTCGCTGGCGCAGCAATCGGGGCCCTCGTGATGATGGGCGGTGTCGGGGTGGTGCAGCGCCGCACCCGGCTCTCCGCGGACACCGCGGTGGGTCTGCTCTTCGTCGGGATGCTCGGGCTCGGGGTCATCATCACCTCCCGGTCGACGTCGTTCCGCGGCGATCTCACGGCACTCCTCTTCGGCGAGATCCTGGGTGTGCGGACCGTGCAGTTGTGGTGGCTCGCCGCGGCCGCCGTGGCGGTGGTGGCGGCCACGGCACTCCTGCGCAGGCCATTCCTGCTGCTCGTGATCGACCCGGACCTCGCCCAGACGTCGGGCTTCCGGGCCGTCCGCTACAACAACCTGATGATGGCCCTCATCGGTGTCGTCGTGATCGCCTCGTTCCAGACAGTGGGCACACTGCTTGTGTTCGGCATGCTCGTCGCGCCTGCCGCCACCGCCGCACTGCTGACCCGCCGGCTCGCCTCCATGATGCTGACGGCCTCCCTCGTCGGGTCCGCGAGCACGTACGTGGGGTTGCTCGTCAGCTATCACCATGACCTTGCGGCAGGGGCGACGGTCGTCGTGACCGCCGTCGCGTTCTTCGTCGTGGCGCTCGTCGCACGCGGCGGCAGCAGCGGGTTCGTCTCTGCACACCCTTCGCACGCAGGGCACGGCCACTGATGCGGGTCGACGGTGCGCACCTCATCGAGATGAACGACCTTGCCGTCGGGTACGACCGGCATGTGGTTGTCGATGCGGTCACCGCATCGCTCGCGCCCGGACAGTTGATGGTGCTCATGGGCACGAACGGCTCCGGCAAGAGCACGATCCTGCGCACCCTCGCGGGGCTCATCGAGCCTGTGGCGGGGGAGTGCTCCGTGCTCGGGGCGTGGCCCGGCGCCAACGCCGCCCGCGTCGCATACCTGCCCCAGCACCCCGCATCGCTCGCCACCCTCCCACTGCGCGCCCGCGACGTGGTCAGCATGGGCCGCTACCCCCTGCTCGGGCTCCTCGGAAGGTCGGGTGCGGCCGACCGTGGGGCGGTGGAGGAAGCAATGACGCGCATGTCGGTCACTGTCTTCAAGGACAAACCGCTGCACGCCCTCTCGGGGGGCCAGCAGCAGCGTGTGCATCTCGCACAGGTCCTCTCGCGGAGGGCCGATGTCCTCCTGCTCGACGAGCCGACGGCGGGACTGGACGCGCAGGGTCGCAAGGCTGTCGCGAGGATGGTCGAGGAAGAACGCGAGGCCGGCCGGTGCGTCGTGATGGCCACACACGACCTCGTGGATGCGGAACCTGCGGACACGGTGCTGCTGCTCGCGCACAGGTTGATCGCCCAGGGTCCCCCAGGGGACACCCTGACGGATGCGAACCTGCGCGCCTGTTACGGGTTCACCGACCGTCACTGACGGTCAGCGAGGCGGCGTCAGACGCGCTCGATGATGGTGGCGGTGC
>SXYT01000028.1 GCA_005788205.1 Actinomycetota bacterium
ATCACGGCTCGTGATCGACGCGGCGGTCGCAAGGCCCGGTGACGCCGGTGATGACGTGACCATCCGGTCCGTCACTGCCGAACGGGTGGTGCTCTCGGTCACCCGCCACGACGTGGCGGCCCAGCGCATCATCGGCCAGTTCGTGGAGATGGCGAACGGGTCGCCCGTCAGACTGCGCCCGTGGTCGGTCCGTTACCTCTCCCCGGCCCAGATGGACGCACTCGCCGCGAGCGCGGGTCTGCGCCTGCTGGAGCGTCACGGGGACGGACGGCTCGCCCCGTTCAACGCGGATTCACGCAGGCACGTGTCCGCGTACGGATGCGCCTAGACGGGAACTCCGTGTCCTTTGCTGTCCGCACACCTATCCTTTGGGGCAGTGAGTCAACTCCGCCTCAATCTCCTGACCGGTCGCTGGGTGACCATCGTGCCCGCCCGCGCGAACCGCACCACGGATTTCGCGCCGCGCGCCACCCAGGTCGAGTCCGACCCCAGCCTGCCCTGTCCGTTCTGCCCCGGCGCTGACCCCGCCGACCCGTCGCTTGCCGAGGTCCACGACGCGACAGGCGACTGGACGATGCGCGTGGTGGAGAACCGCTACCCCGCTTTCGTCGGCGACGACACTATGGCCGTGCACAACATGGGCCCGGTGCACGTCATGGCCGAGGCAAGCGGTGCACACGAGGTGTTCGTGTTCACGCGTGACCACGAAAGCCGTCTCGAGAGGTTCGGCGATGACGTGATCGCGTCGCTGATGCGGATGCTGCGCGACCGCTTCCGTGCCCACGCGACCACTCCGCACATCCGCTACACGCAAGCCATCGTCAATCACGGCCGCGAGGCCGGTGCCTCACTCGCCCACCCGCACGGCCAGTTGCTCGGCCTGCCGTTCGTGCCGGGCGAGATCCTCGAGGAAGAGCGCGCGTTCGAGCGGTTCAAGGGCGGCTGCATCGTGTGCACCACCAGCGGCGTGGAGGAGGAGAGCGAGCGGTTCGTGCTGTCGAACGACAGCGCCGTCGTCATCTGCCCCTTCTGGAGCAGCAGCCCCTACGAGCTGCTCGTCATGCCCCGCACCCACCACCAGCACATCACCGACTGCACCGACGAGGAACTGGTCGGGGTGGGCATCGCCGTCCGCGACGCACTGCGCCATCTCGTCGCAGCCATCGGGGACGTGGCTTTCAACCTGGTGTTCCACACCGCCCCGTCGCACCACTCGGGCCAGTACCACTGGCATGCGCACCTTTTCCCCAAGCTCACCACGACCGCCGGCTTCGAGCGCGGCACGGGCGTGATGATCAACATCATCTCTCCCGAGTCCGCCGCCGCCGAGATACGCCGCGCGGCCGTGACGGCCTGATGCCCGGCATCCGCGTCTCCGTCGTGATCGACGCCCCCGTGCAGACGGTGTGGGATGTCGTCGAACCCGTGGAGCGTCACGTCGACTGGATGGCCGATGCCGTGGCCATCCGCTTCATCAGCACCCAGACACGTGGCGTCGGCACCGAGTTCTTCTGCGACACGAAGGTCGGCCCGATCAAGCTGGTCGACAAGATGACGATCACGGCGTGGGAGCCCGGCCGCGTCATGGGCGTGCGCCACACGGGCGTGGTGACCGGCACCGGCGAGTTCACCCTGGAGCCGGCGCCCTCGGGCGGCACGCTCTTCACCTGGACGGAGAAGCTCACCTTCCCGTGGTGGCTCGGCGGCCCCCTCGGCGCGCTCGTCGGTGGCCAGATCGTGATGAAGGCGATCTGGCGCAGGAACCTGCGCGTCCTGAAGAAGCTCGTCGAGTCCCGCTCCTAGACCACGGCGGCGGCGGCCCGCACGAGTGCGGTGGAGCCGACACCAAGGACCAGCACCGCCGTCAACGGCAGTCGCCGGAACGTTGCCACCGCGGCAACGGACACGCCGGCAAGCCGGGCGTCGAGGACGATTTCCTGCCCCGCGGTCAGCGTGTCCTTCATGATGAGCGCTGCGAGCAGCGCGGCCGGGATCAACGCAAGGCAACGGTTGACCACCGCAGGCAGTTGCCGCCCGCCGAGCACGACGAGACCGAGCACCTTGAGCGCGTAGGCCCCGCCGGAGAGCCACAGGACCAGCCACCAACTCATGGCGCCTCCACGCGCGGGCCGTCGCCGTCATGGCTGACGAGCCCGACGAACACACCGACGGCCGACAGGAGGATCGGGAGACCGATGGGGAGGAACGGCGTCAACACGATCGTGACGGTCGCACCGATGACTGCCGCTCTCCGTCCGCTGCGTGTCGACAGATGCGGCGCCACCATCGCCACGAACACCACGGGGAACGCCGCGTCAAGACCGAACGTCTCGGGGTCGATGGACGATCCTGCGAGTGCACCGACCAGCGTGCCGAGGTTCCAGCACGTGAACAGCATCACCGCGCACGACCAGAATGCCCAGTCTTTCGAGCGCTGGTCGGGGGCCGCGGAGGTCATGGCGGTCGTCTCGTCTATGACGAACTGCGCCGCCAGCATCCGCTTGGCCAGCGACCCCTTCATCGACGGCGACAGGGCGAGCCCGTAGACGCCGTTGCGTGCCGCGAGGAGCAGGCCGCCGCTCACCGCGCTGGCGACCGACCCGCCCGCGGAGATGACGCTCACCGCCGAGAACTGGGACGCGCCGGTGAACACGAACAACGAGAGGAGGCACGTCTGGAGGACCGACGCGCCCGCACTCACTGCCAGCACGCCGAACGACACGGCATAGATGCCGCTCGCCACGCCGATGACGACGGAGGCTCGCACGACGTCGCGCATGTCATGCGGCACCCGCGGGAGGGACATGGCTCAGCGGCCCGTGAAGGTGGCCTTGCCCGGCCCGTTCTCGAGGAAGCTCCTCACCCCGGTGCGGGCATCATCGGTGCGGAACACCTCCTCGAAGAGCTCCAGCTCGAGCGAGAGACCCGACGCGAGATCCGTCTCGATGCCCTCGTCCACTGCGCGCTTGACGAGGCGGGAGGCCTGGGTGGCACCCGCCGCCACGGATGACGCGAGAGCGAGCGCGCGGTCCATGAGGGCCTCGGGTGCCACGACCTCGTCAGCGAGACCGATGCGCAGGGCCTCGTCGGCACGCACCTGGCGGCCGGTGATCATCATCTCCTTGGCCCGGCTGGGGCCGACGAGACGCGGCAGACGCTGCGTGCCCCCGCCGCCCGGGATGATGCCGAGGAGAATCTCGGGCTGGCCGAACACTGCCTTCTCCGATGCGATGCGGTAGTCACAGGCCATCGCCAGTTCGCAACCGCCGCCGAGCGCAAACCCGCTGACCGCCGCGATCGTGAAGCACGGCAGTGCAGCGACCTTGTCCAGCGCCGTGTGGAATGCCGCGCCGATCACGCGTGCCTCATCGGGCCCGCCGAACTCGGAGATGTCCGCACCCGCGGCGAAGATGCGCTCGCCCCCCGTGACCACCACGGCGCCCGGCGGGAGCGACGTCAACTCGTCGGCGAGCTGGACGAGGCGGGTGAGCAGCGCGGTGGAGAGCGCATTCACCTTCGGCGAGTTCAGCGTGACCACGGCGACGCCGTCGGTGCGCCTGTCGAGGAGGATGATGTCGTCTTGCATGTCAGGCTCCCACCCCGCGCAGCATCTCGTCCGCCGCGCTCCAGGGGTCAGTGCGGCGCGCGAGGACGTCACCTTGGATCTGATCCCACCGCTCCCCCGTGCAGACCTGGCGCGCCCTCATCTCCAGGCGCCGTGCCACGATCTCGCGGAGTTCCTCGCGGAGGCGGAAATCGCGTCGTTCCGAGAGCTGACCGTTGGTCGAGATCTCGCCTCGGTGGCGGATCACGGCCTCCCAGAGCTCCGGGACCCCCTGGCCGGTGTTGCCGACCGTCGCGATGATCGGCGGGTGCCACGCATCGTGGGCCAGGTCGCTGAGCTCGAGCATCTGTTCGATGTCGCGGCGCGTCTCGTCCACGCCCTTGCGGTCGGCCTTGTTGATGACGAAGATGTCGGCGATCTCCATGAGGCCTGCCTTGTTGGCCTGCACGCTGTCGCCCCAGCCCGGGTTCAGCACGACCACCGTGGTGTCCGCCTTCCCGGCGATCTCCACCTCCACCTGGCCGACACCGACGGTCTCCACGACGATCCATTCCCGCCCCACCGCATCCAGCAGCCGGATGGCCTCGGGCGTGGAGAGGGAGAGCCCGCCGAGATGGCCGCGCGTGGCCATGCTGCGGATGAACACACCGGGATCGGTGGCGTGGTCCTGCATCCGCACCCGGTCTCCCAGGATCGCGCCACCGGTGAATGGTGACGACGGGTCGATGGCAAGAACGGCAACCTCTGTCTGTGCGGCGCGCAGATGCTTGATGACCGCGTTCGTCAACGTGCTCTTGCCTGCACCGGGTGCCCCGGTGATGCCGACGGTGTACCCACCCCCCGCGCGCGAGTAGGCGAGGCGGCCGACCTCGCGGGCGGTGTCGTCGCCACGCTCCAGCATGGACAGCGTGCGGGCAAGAGCGCCGCGGTCACCCCGGCACGCGGCGTCGAAGAGCTCCGCGGGTGTCTGGCTGCGCCGGCCCACCTAGGCGACCTGCACGACCTCGGTGACACCATCGATGCGGTCCTTCATGATCCGCTCGATGCCCGCCTTCAGCGTCTGGTCGGAGGCCGGGCACGTGGTGCAGGCACCCGTGAGGGTGACGGTGATGATGCCGGTCGACTCGTCGACCTCCCGCAGGATGATGTCGCCGCCGTCGGCCTTCAGGGCCGGCCTGATCACCTCGATTGTCTCTTCAACCTGCTCGCGCATAGACATGTCAACCCTCCGGGGAACATCATGAACGATACCGCTCGCGCGGTCCGACCTACGATGGAAGCATGTTCGCCCACCAGGGAGGCTGGGACGAGTCGCTCTACGTGCTCGTCCCCGTCGGATTCATCGTCTTTCTGCTGTGGCTGGCCAACAGGCGCGCACGCCGGATGCAGCAGGTCACGCCCCCGCCGAGCGACGGATCCGACTGACGCTCGCCCCGAGACCGGCGAGACGGCCCACGATGTCGTCATAGCCCCTGTCGATGTGGTGGACGTCGTGGATCTCGGTGATCCCCTGCGCGGCCAGCCCGGCGACCACGAGCGCCGCCCCTGCCCGGATGTCGGGCGCGTTCACTATCGCACCGTCGAGGTGCCCCACGCCACGGATGACCGCATGGTGACCGTCGATGTCGATCTCGGCGCCCAGCCTCCTCAGTTCCTCCACGTAGCGGAAGCGCCCCGGGTACAGGTTCTCCGTGACGATGCCGGTGCCGTCCGCCATGGCGAGCATCGCCACGATCAGCGGCTTGTAGTCGGTGGCAAACCCCGGGTACGGCAATGTCGACACGTTGACCGACCGGAGCGGCCCGTCGCACCTGACGCGTGCGCCGTCATCAGCAGGCTCGATCGAGACACCCATCTCCCTGAACCTCTCGACCAGCATCCCCATGTGGTCGAGGTTCGCCCGGCGCACCAGCACGTCGCCCCTGCACATCGCGACCGCCGCCATGTACGTGGCTGCCTGGACACGGTCCGTCACGACCTCGTGCGTGGCGGCGTGCAGCGCCTGCTGCTCCACGCCGGTCACCGTGATGGTGTTCGTTCCTGCACCCTCGATGCGGGCACCCATCCGGCGCAGCATGTCGCAGAGGTCCACGATCTCGGGCTCCCGGGCCGCGTTCGTGATGACCGTGACACCATCGGCGAGCACCGCGGCCGTCACGATGTTCTCGGTGGCGCCGACACTCGGGAACTCGAACTCGATCGCGGCTCCCTGCAGCCTCGCGCAGCGACCGAACAGGCCATCGGGGGTCACCTGGAACTCCGCCCCCATCTTCTCGAGCCCGCGCAGGTGCATGTCGATCGGCCGCCCGCCGAAGTCGTCGCCGCCGGGCAGGGCTATGTCGATGTGCCCGAACCTGGCGAGGAGCGGTCCGACAAGATTGACCGACGCGCGGATCCTGTCCGCAACCTCGAACGGGGCGATCGGCGTGATCGCGCCGGTGTTCACGATCTCGAGGTGCTGGCCGCTCTCTCCCGCCGCGGCGGGAGCGGCACTGATCCGCAACCCGACCGCCCCGAGGAGGTCCGTCATGATCGCGACATCCTCGATGACAGGGACGTTCGTGAGCAGGTGGCGTCCGTCCGCGAGGAGCGCAGCAGCCATCAGCTTCAGCACGGAGTTCTTCGCCCCGGGGACGGTCACCTCGCCGGAGAGCGGACCGCTCGTCGAGGCGACGATGACATCGTCACCCGCCGGGGACCCAATTGACATGCCCCTAAGTATGCTCCCGCCGTGACCATGCAGGGCAGTTATCCGCGCGTGCGACTGCCCGGGTGGTTGTCGCTGCCCCCGGATTTCGGTCCGCGCCACCGCCGCGTGCTCGGCCTCGTTGCTCTCGGGTCGATGCTCGTCGCCTTCACGAACACGCTCTTCACCCAGACCGTCGCGTACGCCGCCGATGAGTTCGGAGTGTCGAACTCGGCACAGGGGCTCGGCTCCGCCATCGTGCGGTGGGGCATCGTCATCTCGCTACCCATCGTCGCCCTTGCCGACTCGCGCGGGCGGCGCCCCATGATCGTGGCCACGGCGTGGGCGGCACCGTTCGTCTGTGCACTCGGTGCATTCGCACCGACGTTCCCGGCGCTCGTCGCCACCCAGACGGTCGGCCGGCCGCTCGGGCTGACGCTCGACATCCTCCTCGCGGTCATCATCGTGGAGGAGATGCCCCATGACTCGCGCGCGTGGGCCACGGCGATGCTCGCCGTGGTGAGCGGATTCGGCGCGGGTGTCGCCGTCGCGTCACTCCCCCTCGCGGACGTGTCCGAGACGTCGTGGCGCTGGATCTACCTCCTCTCTCTCATGTGGCTCCCCTTTGCGTGGATCATCACAAGGGGCCTCCCCGAGTCGGCCAGGTTCGTGGCCCGCAAGCACGACTTCGTCGGCCACCTCAGACACGCAGCAGTCGGCGGGCTGACACGCAACCTCGGTCGGATATGTGCGGTGGTGTTCCTCACCAACATCTTCGTCGCCACCATGTCCATCTTCCAGAACCGCTACCTCAAGGAGACGCGCGGGTTCTCGGCGGCGATGGTCGCGGTCTTCACCATGGCGACCTCCTCGCCGGCCGCACTCGGGCTCGTCGCCGGCGGCCGCATCGCAGATGCCAGGGGTCGCCGGCGCATCGGCGCCGTCATGGTCCCGCTCGGTTCAGTGCTGCTCGCGCTGTCGTTCGCGCTGAGCGGGGTGCCCATGTGGACCGTCGCTGTGTTCGGTGCGCTCCTCCTGGGCTTTGCCTACCCCGCCTTGGCGGTCTACCGCGGTGAGTTGTTCCCCACCCACCAGCGGGGCCTGGCCGGCGGGCTGATCATGGCCTCGTCGCTCATCGGCGGGAGCATCGGGCTCATCGGTGCGGGCCGTGCGGTCGATTCCGGTGCGACCTACGGGGACGTGATGCTGCTGCTCGCAGTCTTCCCGTTGCTCGCCTCTCTCGTCGTGTGGTGGCGCTACCCGGAGACCGCACACCGCACCCTGGAGGAACTCAACCCCGAGGACGCCCCGGCACAGCCCATGACCTGACGGCGGCGGCCACCTCGTCGTCCGCCCTCTTCAGGTCGTGCCCCTTTCCCTCCACGAAGTGCCACGTGACATCGCCGGGCACGCGGCGAAATGCGCGGCGCAGCTCGGCCGGGGTCCCGAACGTGTCGCGCGTCCCGCTGATGCACAGCGTCCGCACGCCCACGCCGGGCAGATGTGCGGTGCGCCCCGACCCGGGCTTGCCGGGCGGATGCAGCGGATACGACACGAGGACGAGCCCGGCCACACGGAGCGGATCGTCGTCGTCTGCGACCGCCATGGAGCACATCCGTCCCCCCATGCTGCGGCCGCCGATGATGATCCGCGACGTGGGGACGCCGAGCGACACGGCGAACGCGCGCACCTCGTCGCGCACGCACTGCACCAGGACGGGCGCCCTGTCAGGGAAGGAACGGCCGGCGCGGCGGTACGGGAAGTCGGCACGCAGGACGGGCAGAGGGGCGAACGCCGCGGCGAGAGAGACGAGCGAGGGGTGCCCGGCAGACGACCCCGATCCGGGGAACAACACCACACCCGCGGGACGGCGCGGCGCCATCAGATGGAGTCGAGGAGCACGCGGCGTGCCTCGGTGATGTCGATGATCGCCTTGCTCGCCTTCATCGCGTCGCCACCGTGGTCAGGGTGCGCGAGACGGAGGCTCTCTCGGTAGCGCGCCATCACCTCGCGCTTCGACACCTTGACCGTCCCGCCCGGGAAGCCGAGCACATCGAGCGCCCACGCCCGCGGGTCCGCGAGCGCGCTGACGTCACTCGTGCGGGTACCCGCCATGTACGTGATGAATGCCGGCCCGATCGGCCCCCGCCAGGTCAGCGCGCGGCGCAGCAGCGGTGCCATCTGACGGCGGATCGGGAGGTCCAGCCGCTCGATTGCATAGATGGCGCCGAGCACCTGCTGGAGGGGCGAGCCGTTTGACGCCAGATCGAATCGGACCTCGTCACCGTCACGCACCATCCGGTGCGTGCTGTGCGAGAGGCCGTGACGGTCGACCTGGAAACGGTGGCGGAGACGCGGCTGGGGCACGCGGTCACCGCGCTCGATCTCCGAGAGCAGGCGCTGGATGTCGACCATCAGGTCCTCGTCCACGTCCGGCGCGTGCGCGGCGAGCACTGCTCCGAGCAGCACGCCCCCGAATCCCGGGACAGGATCGACGGGGAGCACGAGGCGGCCGAGCGATATGCGCCGCGTCGGCGCGATCGGCCGCGAGTGCCAGATCTCGAGCTCGGCCAACAGCATGACCCGACCCTACAAACCGCCGGCACCGTGACGCACCCCGCGTCTATGTTCGGCACCGCATCACGAGTGCCGCGGGTCACCGCGGCCAGCAACCGAGCCGGTCCGGCCACGGTGCTTGCACCCGGGGCGCGGGGTCCCTTTCCCCCGCGCCCCGGGTGGATGCGGCTGGCAGAGCGGATCCCCCTAGCTGATGCGGCCGGTGCGCTCCCCAATGAATGTCTGTGCCATCTCGATCTCACAGCGCACGTTGTGGGGGTCCCTGAAACCGTGACCCTCCCCCTCCATGATCTCGACCTGAACGGACCCTCCCGCGGCTGTCACTGAGTCACGGAGACGGAACGAGTGCTCCGGCACCACGAGAAGGTCGTTGCTCCCGTGGAAGAGCAGCACCGGCACGTCCCTGAGGTGGCGCACATCCATGTTCGGCGACACCGAGACGTCACCGACGAGGATGGCGTTGTAATGACCCTCGAATGGGTCATCCGACTCGAGCAGGAGCGCGAGATCGACCACGGGGTATGCCGCAACGACGCACGCCGCAAGGTTCTCGTGCCTGTTCGCCGCGGACAGCACGGCGAGACCGCCCGCACTCCCGCCCATCAGCACCGTCCGTGCGTGGTCGATGCCCGTGCGCCCCTGCACCGCCCGCGCCACCGCCGCGGTGTCGTCGGCGTCCGCCGCGCCCCACGTGCCCTCGAGTTCCAGCATGAACGCCCGGCCGTGCCCCGTGCTGCCGCGGGGGTCAGGGACGGCGATGGACCAGCCACGGGAGAGCCAGTAGCTGAAGCGGGGACGCCATGTCACCTGCCATTGGTCGGTGGGGCCGCCGTGCACCCACACAATGAGACCCTCTGCGGGCACCGTGGGCTCGTAGAGGCGGTACGGCACGCCGTCGGCTGTCGCGATCGCCGGCTCCACCAGGTGCTGGTCGTGCTCCGCCGACCACGACGCATCGGCGAAGTGGCGGGCGAACACGCGAGACGGGGACGACAGGTCCGCCACGTCGTACACCACGACCTGGTCAGGGGTGCGCGCGCCGGAGCGCAGCGCGCAGATCCGGTCGCCCTCCCACGAGAGGCATCCGTGCACCGCTCTGGCGACCTGCGTGCGCTCGCCGGTCAGCCTGTCGTAGACCCAGAGCGACCCGAACCCGGACTCATTGCGCGTGTACGCGACCTTCGTGGCGTCGGGACTGAAGCACCACGTCCGCTGCCCCGGGCCCCACGTCGGCCCGCCGTGCTCGCACTCGTCGTCGATGACCGTGCGCTCCCCCACGATGCCGTCAGCCTCGATCACGACGTTCGCGACACCGTTCCCGTCGCTCACCCAGCCGAAGGCCTCGAACCCCGGCGAACTTCTCGGCTGCTGCACCGACGTGCCCGGCATGTTCTCGACCCCGGGAATGCTGCTGGATGTCCATGCCATCTCGGGGCGGTCCCAGGCGTGGCAGGTCGCGCGGTCATGGTGCCACGCCGGGTCCACGAGGAACCCGTCATCAGCCTCGTGGGACACGGCCCACCCGGCGGCATCGATGTCGTAGACGAACAAGGTCCGCATGTCCCCGATCACGGCTGCCCGTCGACCGTCACGCGAGTAGCGCGGCCCTGACCAGACGGGCCCGTGGGGAAGCCCCAACGCATCCGAGACCGGCCGGCCCGGCTCGTCACGTGACATCCTCACGATCCTGCCGTCGGAGGTGCACGCGAGCACCTCGCGGCCGTCGGCCCGCCATGTGTGCATCCCCCCGGACAGTCCGCGGCCGGGCGCAAGTGCCGCCCCGAAATCGAGAGTGGTCTCGGACCCGTCGTCGACACCCCAGATGCGCAGCTCGGTCTGCCGCCCGTTCTCCGTGGTGTGGGTCACCATGACCGAGACGAAACTCCCGCCGGGGAGCAGCAGCGGGTCTGACAAGGACTGGCCCGCACCGATGCACAGGTTGACGGGTACCGGAGCCACGGACGAAGGCTAGTGAGGGAACTACGGTGGGCACATGCCGACGCAACGCCCCGACAGGAACCTCGCACTCGAACTCGTCCGCGTGACCGAATCGGCCGCGATGGCCGGATCCAGGTGGGTCGGGCGCGGCGACAAGATCGGTGCCGACGGCGCGGCAGTCGACGCGATGCGCACGGTCCTCTCCACCGTGCCGATGTCCGGCGTCGTGGTCATCGGCGAGGGCGAGAAGGACGAAGCGCCGATGCTCTTCAACGGCGAGATCGTGGGCGACGGCAGCAAGCCCGAGACGGACGTGGCGGTGGATCCCATCGACGGCACCTCCCTCACCGCCTCCGGCCGCGGCAACGCCATCTCCGTCATCGCGGTGTCCGAGCGCGGCACCATGTTCGACCCGGGCCCGTGCTTCTACATGGAGAAGATTGCCGTGGGCCCGGACGCCGTGGGCGCCATCGACATCACCGCGACCACCGTGCAGAACCTGAAGTGGGTGGCCAAGGCCAAGGGTGAGAGCGTCCGTGACCTGACCGTCATGATCCTGGATCGTCCCCGCCATGCCGAGCTCATCGAGGATGTCCGGTCCTCGGGTGCGCGCATCAAGCTGATCTCGGACGGCGACATCTTCGCGGCCATCGCCACCTGTTGGCCGAGGGCCGGCGTGGACATCATGTTCGGCATCGGCGGGACTCCCGAGGGTGTGGTCGCCGCTGCCGCGCTGAAGTGCATGGGCGGCGAGATCCAGGGGCGCCTGTGGCCCCGCACCGACGAGGAGCGCAACGCAGCGTCAGCCGCCGGGTACGACCTCAACCACATCCTCACCACCAACGAGCTGGTGAAGGGCGACAACTGCTTCTTCGCCGCGACCGGGGTCACCGACGGCGAGTTGCTGACCGGGGTCCGATTCACGCCGGGCATTGTGCACACGCAGAGCCTGGTCATGAGGTCGCGCAGCGGCACGGTCCGCCTGATCGACGCCCAGCACAGGCTGGACAAGATCAGCAACTTCTCCGCGATCGACTACAACTGACAGCTCCAGCGCCTGGCGCGCCGGCGTCAGTGACCCGACGTGCCGAGTCCGCCCGTGGCGGACAGGCGTGCCTGCGCGCGGCGCAGGTCGGACTCGACCTCGGCAGTGTGCTCAGTGCGCAGTTGCTCCTCGGCCCTGTCCCTCGCGGCGCGGGCCCGGGCGACGTCGATGTCCTCCTCG
>SXYT01000029.1 GCA_005788205.1 Actinomycetota bacterium
TACCACGTGGAGGGCAAGGCCCGCGTGGCCCTGCGCACCAGCACGGAGCTGCGCCGCGGCCGTTTCGACATCACCGCCAAGACCGTCCAGCAAGAAGCCGTCAGCGCCGAGGTCCCGGCCGTTGCCGCCCCTGCCGCGGAGTCAGAGCCCGCACCCGTCCCGGCCGGCACCGCTGCACCCCTTGCCCCCGTCATCCCGCTGCGCACCACGGGCGAGGGTCCCCCGCCGGTCATCACGGTGCCGGGCGGCCAGCGCGTGGAGCTGCACGAGGGCCACTACGTGGTCGGCCGCCACCTGGAGTGCGACATCGTCATCAGCGACTCGAACGTCAGCCGCCGCCACGCGGAGTTCGTGTGCGCGGGCCGGGACGTGATCGTGCGCGACCTCGGCAGCACCAACGGCACGAAGGTGAACGGGGTGGCCATCAACGGCGACCAGCTTCTGGTGCACGGTGACGTGATCGGCTTCGGCACCGCCCAGATCACCTTCGAGGCCTCGTAGCCGCCCCGCGGTCGCACCATGCCGGACCAGGTCCTCACCGCACTGAAGGTGCTCCTCCTCGCGCTGGTCTACCTGTTCTTCGCCCGCGTCATGTGGGCGGTGTGGTCCGAGGTGCGCACCCCGGTGGCGCCGCGCGGCACAGCCCCGAAGGAGCGCGGTGCACGCAAGACGAAGGGGGCCGTGTCGTTCGTGGTCATCGAGCCCCGCGAGGAGCGCGGCCACAGGTTTACGCTGGCGAGCGTGCTCACCATCGGCCGTGACGAGGACTGCGACGTCGCCATGCCCGACGACACCTTCATGTCCGGCCGCCACGCGCGGATAGAGGTGCGCCCGGGTGGGGCCGCCATCGTGGACACGAACTCCACGAACGGCGTGTTCGTGAACGGCAAGCGCGTGCAGGGCGAGCGCAGCCTCCGTGACGGGGACCGCATCCAGGCCGGAAACACCGTGCTCGAGACCAGGGGATGACGCCGCGATGAGACTGAAGCACGGGGCGTGCACCGACGCCGGCATGGTGCGGGTGTCGAACGAGGACGCCTTCACTGCCGAGGGCGAATTGTTCGTGGTGGCCGACGGCATGGGCGGGCACAACGCCGGTGAGATCGCGAGCGCGCTGGCGGTCGCCACGCTGCGGTCCGGCGTGCGCAGCGGCCTGCGCGACCCCGCCACCCTGCGCGAGCTGGTGCAGCAGGCCAACACCGCCATCTACACAGCCAGCCTGGACGACAGCGCCCAGGCCGGCATGGGCACCACGGTCACCGCGATGGCGGTGATCCCCGGCGAGGAACCGCGCGTGATGGTGGCGAACGTGGGCGACTCGCGCACCTACATCTTCCGCGGCGGCCGGCTGGACCCGGTCAGCGTGGACCACAGCTACGTGCAGGAGCTGGTGAACGAGGGCATCATCACCCGCGACGAGGCCCGCACCCACCCGCGCCGAAACATCGTGACGCGCGCGCTCGGCATCGACCGCACGGTGATGGTGGACGTGTTCACCCAGGAGGTGCGCACCGGGGACAGGCTGCTGCTGTGCAGCGACGGCCTGGTGGACGAGGTCAGCGACGACGACATCGCGCGCGTGCTGGGCCAGCACTCGGACCCGCAGGAGTGCGCCGAGGCCCTGGTGATGGTCGCCAACACCAACGGCGGCCGCGACAACACCACGGTGATCGTGGTCGACATCGCAGACGACATCTCGGCCCCGGTGGAGGTCACCCCGGACGACAACGACACCGAGGAGTTCGTGCGGCCCGCCCCCGTGGAGGTGCCGGACACGGGGAAGAGGCGTCGCATCAGCATCGGCATGACGCTGTTCTGGAGCGCGCTCGTGGCGATCCTCCTCAGTGTCATCGTGGTGATGGGCGTGTACGGGCGCACCGGCTACTTCATCGGTTTCACCGAGGACGACAGGGTCGCCATCTGGCGCGGCCGGGCCGGCGGTGTGCTGTGGTTCAACCCCACGGTCGACACAGAGACCCGCCTCACCGGCGACGACCTGCCCGCCGACATCCTGCGCGACGTGGTCACGAACCGCGAGTTCGGCAGCGGTGTCGCCGCGCGCCAGTACCTGGCACTCGTGGAGCAGGCGATCGTCAACTCCACGACCACCACAGTGGATGGCAGCACGGTGGGCTCCACCACCACGACCACAGGTGATTGACGGCACGATCGCAGACGGCCGGCGCCGGGCAGAGCTGGGCATGGTCCTGCTCGCCGGGGTCATCACGTCCGGTGCGTACGTGCTGGCCTCGCTCGGCCGCAACGCCAGCATCCCCGCGGGGATCGCGGTGTTCCTGATGTTCGTGCTCGGCCTGCTGGTGCTCGCCCACGTGGCGGTGCGGATGCTGGCCCGCGGCGCGGACCCGATGATCCTGCCGATGGCGGCGTTCCTGCACGGCCTCGGCTGGGTGATGGTCGCGCGGCTGTCGGCCAGGTGGGGCGGCCTGCAGGCCACATGGTCGCTCATCGGGGTGGGTGCCTTCGTGGCCACGCTGTTCGTGGTGCGGCGCGTGGGCGACCTGCGCCGCCACAAGTACACCGCGCTCGCGCTCGGCATCGGCCTGCTGTTGCTGCCGATGGTGCCCGGCATCGGTTTCTCGAGCGGCGGCGCGCGCATCTGGGTGAGCATCGGGCCCGTCAACTTCCAGCCCGGTGAGTTCGCCAAGATCCTGCTCGCGGTGTTCTTTGCCGCGTACCTGGACGAGCGCCGCCACCTCATCGTGGAGAGCGAGCGCCGCATCGGCCCTGTCACCCTGCCCGAGCCCCGCCACCTGGCTCCCGTGCTGGTGGCCTGGGGGATGTCGGTGGTGATCATGGTGGGCCAGCGCGACCTGGGCTCCTCGCTGATGTTCTTCACGCTGTTCGTGGTGCTGCTGTGGCTCGCCACGGAAAAGACCGGCTACCTGGTGGTGGGCCTCGGCCTGTTCGCCGCCGGCGCCGTTGCCGCGTACAACGTGTTCGGCCACGTGCAGACGCGCGTGTCGATCTGGCTGGACCCCTGGCCCGTGTACGAGACGAAGGGCTACCAGAACATCCAGGCCCTCTTCGGCCTGGCGAACGGCGGGATGACCGGCACGGGCCTGGGCCTCGGCTCGCCCCAGATGGTGCCGGCCGCCCACAACGACTTCATCTTTGCCTCCATCGGCGAGGAGCTCGGGCTCATGGGTGCGGCCGCGGTGCTCGCGGCGTTCGTGCTGCTGGTGGGGGCCGGCATGCGCACCGCGCTGCGCACCACGAAGGACTTCGAGAAGCTGCTGGCGGCGGGGCTCACCACGATCCTCGGTGTGCAGGCCTTCATCATCGTGGGGGGCGTGCTGCGTGTGGTGCCCCTCACGGGCGTGACGCTCCCGTTCATGAGCTACGGCGGCAGCAGCCTGGTGGCCAACTACGTTCTGCTCGCCCTGCTCGTGCGCATCAGCGACTCCACCGCGCGCGAGCTGCGCGAAGTGCCCGTGCGGGAGGGGCGCCGGTGAACCAGCGCATCCGTCATCTCACCGCGGTGCTGCTGCTGCTGTTCGGCGCGCTGTTCGTGTCGCTCACCAACTGGCAGGTGCGCCAGCAGAACGTGCTGCGTGCCGACGGCCGCAACAACCGCACCACCCTGCGCGACTTCGACTCCCCCCGCGGCCGCATCCTCACTGCCGACAACAAGGTGATCGCCGACACCGTGCCGGTGGACCGCGCGGCGCACCCGAACGACAAGTTCGACTGGCAGCGCACCTACCCGTTCGGTGAGCTGTACGCGCACCTCACCGGCCATTACACGTTCGGTTTCGGCAGCTCCCACGCAGAGAAGGAGTTCGACGACGTCCTGGCCGGCCGCACCGCGCAGCAGCAACTGGAGGCCACCGGCAGCCTGTTCGAGAAGGTGGACACCAGCGGCACGGTGCACCTCACCGTGAACAGCGAGCTGCAGGAAGCAGCGAAAGCAGCACTGAAGGGCCGCGAGGGCAGCGCGGTGGTGCTTGACCCGCGCACGGGTGCCGTGCTCGCGATGTACTCGAACCCCTCGTACGACCCGAACAGGGTTGCCTCCCACGACGGCGGCGCGGTGCTCGGCTACCTCAACGAACTGAACGCCGACGAAGGCAAGCCCCTGCTCGCGAACGCCTGGCAGGAGCGCTACATGCCGGGCTCCACGTTCAAGATCGTGACAACGACGGTGGGTCTGGAGACCGGCGCGATGAACGACCTGTCGGTGTTCGAGAATTCGCGGTCATGGACGCCGCCGGACACGAAGAAACCGATCCGCAACTACGGCAAGAAGGTCTGCGGCGGCGACCTGGCGGAGGTGTTCCGGCGCAGCTGCAACATCCCGTTCGCACAGACCGCGGTCACCGTGGGACCGTCACTGTTCGTGAACGGCGTGAACAAGTTCGGCTTCGACGAGCAGCTGCCCTTCGACCTGCCCGGTGCCGCATGGTCCACGTTCGGCGGCACGGCAGCGGAGTTCGACGACTCGCTCGCGCTGCTCGCCATCCACGGCTTCGGCCAGGGAGAGGTGCAGGTGGTGCCGCTGCACCTGGCGATGATCGCAGGTGCAGTGGCGAACGGCGGCGCGATGCGCGCGCCGTTCGTGGTGACCGACACGCGCTCGGCGAGAGGCACCGTGATCTCGGCAACGCAGCCCCGCACATGGAAGACCCCGATGGCACCGGCAACAGCCGCCACGCTGCGCCGCCTGATGATCGGCGTGGTCGAGAACGGCACTGCGACGTGCTGCCTGCGCCTGGCGAACGGCGTGCAGGCGGCCGCGAAGACAGGCACGGCGCAGCTGAACCCCGAGGGCCAGAGGCAGCGCTCCCACGCCTGGATCACCGCGTTCGCACCGGCCGGCGAGGGCCAGGTGCCGCGCGCGGTCGTCGCGGTGATGCTGAAGGGCGTGAACGACGAGATCAGCACGGGCACCGGCGGCAGGCTGGCCGGCCCGGTGGCGAAAACCCTGCTGGACACGGCGATGAGGGTCGTGCCGGACTGATGCGAACTACCCCCCAAGCCCTACACAGGTAGCCTTCACAAGTCCTATGACCGGCCCGAACCCCACCATCATCAACGACCGGTACCAGCTTGCCGACCGCATCGGGCGGGGCGGGATGGCCGAGGTGTGGAAGGCCCGTGACCTGCTGCTCGACCGTGAGGTCGCCATCAAGGTGCTGTTCCCCGAGAACGCCGCCGACCCCGCCTTCGTGGAGCGCTTCCGCCGCGAGGCCCAGTCCGCGGCCGGCCTGAACCACCCGAACATCGTGGGGGTCTACGACTGGGGCCAGCACGGCAGCACCTACTTCATGGCGATGGAGTTCGTGCCCGGCAACACGCTCGCCCAGATCATCCGACGCTACGGCTCGCTCCGAGCGGACGTGGCCGCCCGGATCGGCGCCCAGGTGGCCGACGCACTCGCGTTCGCCCACCGCAACGGCGTGATCCACCGCGATGTCAAACCCGCGAACATCCTGATCACCGATGCCGGCGTGGCAAAGGTGGCCGACTTCGGCATCGCCCGCGCGATCGACGCCGGTCACGACGAGGGCCTCACGCAGGAGGGCTCCGTGATGGGGACCGCCACGTACTTCTCGCCTGAACAAGCCAAGGGCGAGGGCGCCGATCCGCGCAGCGACATGTACTCGCTCGGGATCGTGCTGTACGAGATGGTCGCCGGGCGGCCGCCGTTCGTTGCCGAGACGGCACTGGCCACCGCGTACAAGCAGGTGCACGACAACCCGGTGCCGTTGCCGCAGGTGGCACCCGGGGTGCCGGTCAAGTTCGCGGCCATCGTGGCCAAGTGCCTGGCGAAGGAGCCCCGGGTCCGTTACGCCACGGCGGACGGGATGCGCGACGACCTGCGCAACTTCCTTGCGGGCAACAAGGTCATCGCGTACGAACAGGCCGGCGGCCGCATGCCGATGTTCAACGACGAGTTCGACGCACCCACCACTGCCGTCACCACCGTGCCGGCATCTGCCGTGACCGGGAGCGGCGCGACCAGGACTGACGGTGCCGGCGGCGCGGGAACAGACGACGAGTCGGCCGCCACGCAGCTGCTGCAGCGCACACAGGTGATGCCCGCCGGCGCAGGCGGTTCCGGTGGCGGCGATGTGTATCTGCCCGACTTCGAGGACGACGGCAGGGGACGCGGCTACATCGCCGGTGCGATCGCAGCCGTGCTCGTGCTGATCGCGGGTGCGGTCTTCCTTGTCACGAGCGTGATGGGCAACGAGGCGATGAAGGTGCCGAACGTCGTCAACATGGTGTACGCAGACGCGGCCAGGCTGCTCACGGAGAAGGGCCTGAACGTCACGCCGAACCCGGTGGCCAAGGAGGGCGTTGCCGACGACACCGTGTACGAGCAGAACCCCGCCGCGAACCAGCCCACCAAGCCGGGTGACACGATCACGCTCACCTACAACCCGTCGAAGCCGCCGGTCCAGGTGCCCGCAATCCAGGGAATCACGATTGCCGATGCCACGGCCAAGTTGCAGGCGATCGGGCTGCTGCTCACCGTCATCGAGACGCGTCTCGACCCCACGCTCGGCAACGGCCAGATCATCAGCCAAGACCCGGCGGCAACCCAGCAACTGCCCGCCGGCGGCACCGTGAAGGTGGTCGTGTCCGGGGGTGCGGGCCAGGTCATCATCCCGAACGTGTCGAACCAGACGTCCACCGCCGCCCAGACGTTGCTGCAGGGTGCGCCGTACAAGTTCGTGGTCACGATCGAGAACGAGCCAAGTGCGACCGTCGCCAAGGGTCTCGTCACCCGCACGGACCCGGTGTTCGGCATGCCCGTCGATTCGGGTACTGCGATCACGGTGTACCTCTCGGCCGGTCCGCAGCAGGTTGCCGTGCCGTCCGTGGAGGGCAAGACCGAGGCAGACGCCAGGGTCACGCTCACCACGGCAGGTCTTGTTGCTGACGTGCGCTACGCGACCGTGCCGGCAGGAGACCCGAATGACGGCAAGGTGATCTCACAGGGCACCGCCACCGACACGATGGTCGACCCGAACGCGAAGGTCGTGATCACCGTGGGCAAGGCCGCCGCTGCGGCCACCACCGTCCCACCCCCCGGCTGACGACCGACCCTCAGCAGCGGGCCAGGAAGTTGCCGAGCAGCTGGTGCCCGGCGGAGGTGAGCACGCTCTCGGGATGGAACTGCACGCCCTCCACGTCGAGGTCGCGGTGGCGCAGACCCATGATCATCCCGTCTGATGTCTCGGCGGTGACCTCCAGGCAGTCGGGCAGGCCGGCGCGGTCCACCACGAGTGAGTGGTACCTGGTCGCCTCCACCGGGTTCACGATGCCACTGAACACCCCGATGTCGCGATGAGTGATGGAGGACGTCTTGCCGTGCATCAACTCGGGGGCGCGCACCACGTTGCCGCCGTACACGTGTCCGATTGCCTGGTGCCCCAGGCACACGCCGAACACCGGCACCTTGCCGGCGAAGTGGGTGATCGCCCCGCAGATGATCCCGGCGTCCTCCGGGCGGCCGGGTCCCGGCGAGAGCAGGATCCCGTCCGGGGAGAGAGCCTCCACCTCGGCCACGGTCTTGGCGTCGTTGCGCACCACCACGGGCTCGGCACCGAGTTCCCCCAGGTACTGCACGATGTTGTAGACGAAGCTGTCGTAGCTGTCGATCACGACGATGCGGGCCATGCCACAGCCTGCCTGACGGAATTCCCCGCCACAAACCGATTGTCTACACTTGGCGACCGTGGCAACCAGGAAGAAAAAGGGCGGCCGCGTGACCCCGAAGGGTGGCGCGAAGCCGGCTGTGCAGACCAACGAGGCAGGGGTGGCGGCCAGCAGTCGCTACACGCCCCCCGTGCCGGAACACAAGAAGCACAGCGCCCCCTGGGTGCCGTACATGATGTTCGGCCTGCTCGGCGTGGGGGCTCTCATCATCTTGCTGTACTACCTGGGCGCGGTGCCCGGGGGCCGCAGCAACTGGTACCTGGGTGTCGGCCTGGTCGGGGTTCTCGGCGGGTTGTACACAGCCACCAAGTACCACTGAGCGCGCGTCAGGCCCGTGCGGGCCAACGTCGGGAAAAATCACAGCAGCGTTGTTTCACACACGGTTGTCCACAATCTGTGGAGAACATCCTGTGGGTATCGAACAGTCGATCCGGTGGTGCGCTCACTCGAAGCGCGGCGTCATGAACTCCATGTCCTCCATGCAGTGGCGCGGCGGCGGGGGATCCTCGTCCGGGGCCATCACCATCCGTAACTCGGTACCGCACACGCTGCAGCGGTAGCGCACGTTGATCCGGCGCATCTCGCCGGTGGGTGGGGGCGGAGGGGGCGCCGTGGCCATCGAACGCAGCATCGAGAGGCCGATCTTCCAGATGTAGCGGAACAGCAGGACGCCACAGAGGAACCACACGACGGTGCCGAAAGAAGGCATGCCAGAACTCTACGGTGCCGCGGCGCGGGATGTCCGTGCAGGGAGACGGGGTGCTAGCCGAGACGCTCGATGATGGTGGCGTTCGCCATGCCGCCGCCCTCGCACATCGTCTGAAGGCCGTATCGACCGTCGGTGCGCTCCAGTTCGTGCAGCAAAGTGGTGAGCAGGCGCGTGCCTGATGCGCCGAGCGGGTTGCCGAGGGCGATCGCGCAGCCGTTCGGGTTCACCGTGGCCATGTCCGGGCGCAGTTCCTTCTCCCAGGCGAGCACCACGGAGGCGAACGCCTCGTTGATCTCGGTCACGCTGATGTCGGCCATCGTCAGGCCGGCCCGCTCCAGCACCTTGCGGGTGGAGGGGATCGGTGCGGTGAGCATGTAACGCGGGTTGTCACCGGCGAGCGCGAAGTTCACGAAACGCGCACGCGGCGTCAGGCCCAGCTGCTTGGCCTTCTCCTCGCTCATGATGAGCACAGCGGACGCACCGTCGGTGATCTGGCTGGAGTTGCCGGCCGTCACGCGGCCGCCTTCCTCTGCCGGGCGGAACGCGGGCTTCAGCGCACCGAGCGACTCGCGCGTGGTGTCGCGGATGCCCTCGTCGGTCGTCATCATCTTGCCCTCGGCGTCGACCACGGGCAGGATCTCGCGCTCGAAGCGGCCCTCCTTGGTGGCCTGCGCCGCGAGCTGCTGGCTGCGCACGCCGAACGCGTCCATATCGTCACGGGTGACACCCCACTTGTCGGCAATCAACTCCGCAGAGATGCCCTGGGGCACCAGTCCGCCCTCGGGTGCGTAGCGGGCGCTGACCTGCGGGCCGAACGGGAACCCGTACTTGCCCTCTGCCATCGCCGCACCCATCGGCACGCGGGTCATGACCTCCACACCGGATGCGATCACGATGTCGTACGCACCGGCCATCACGCCCTGCGCGGCGAAGTGGGCGGCCTGCTGGCTGCTGCCGCACTGGCGGTCAATCGTGGTGCCGGGGATCGTCTCGGGCAGGCCAGCGGCGAGCACGGCGTTGCGGCCGATGTTGAGGCTCTGCTCGCCCACCTGCATCACGCAGCCCATGATCACGTCGTCGATCAACGCAGGATCGAAGTTGTTGCGGTCCACGAGCGCCTTCAGTGTCTGGGCGGCGAGGTCGACGGGGTGCCATTCCTTCAGGCGCCCGTTGCGCTTGCCCAGTGGTGTGCGGATGGCATCGACAATGACTGCGTTGTGCATGGCGCAAAGTCTGCCCCGTCCGCTTGCCCCACCAAGAATCGAACGGCGCTGTCATTTGGCCAGATTTCCGATCCCGTGGGTCGGCTTCGCACCCGGGGTCGGGCCGTGTCGGTGCCGGGTCAGTCCGCTTCCAGCACCTTGCCGAAGATGCGCGTGAGGGCGATGACATCCGTCTCCGTGAGGCTGTTCGTGAAGACCCTGCGCACGATGCGGTAGTACCCCGGGCTCGCCTCCTTCCACATGTCGTGGCCGCGCGGGGTGAGAACGATCTCCACCGCCCTGCCGTCGTCGAGCGTGGACTTCTCGCGGGCCACGAACCTGCGTTCCTCCAGCTTGTCGATCTGGCGGGAGAGACTGCTGGGGTTCGTCATGGTGCGCTCGGCCAGTTCGTTGAACCGCATGGACCCTTCGTTCGCGGCGAGTGCGTCCAGCACCTCGAACCACGGCAGCTGCAGGTCGTACTCCTCCGCGAGCTCGTGGGTCAGCATCTTCGCCATCGCGGCGTGCGCGGTGAGGAACGCCCTCCAGGTCTGCAGGCGTTCGGGGTCCGGCAGCATCTCGTTCCTACCTGGCCGGTGCCGGCGGGTTCTTGAGACGCTCGAAGTGCGCGAGCGCCTGGGCCTTCGTGGTGGGCACACTCAGCAGTGCGCGCGACGGCATGACCATCTTCGGCATCGTCACGCCGAGCACGGCGATCAACCTGTCGTGCAGCACGTACGTCGCGGCGAAGCGGCCCTCCTCCGTGCTGCCGGCCACCACGGTGACCTCGGCATCAGGGTGGCTGCGCCCGAGGAACTGGATGCGCGCGTCGAACTGGTCGCTCCAGAAGAACGGCACCGCCGAGTACGGGGTCTGGTCCTCCCCGCGCGACCACGCCAGCAGGTTCTGCGCGGCGACCGCACCCTGCTCGGCGGCGTTCGTCCAGTGCTCCACGCGCATGTCGGGTTCCACGTGGGCGAACATCGCGTTGGGCCAGCGCAGCAGGTCGCCGGCCGCGTACACGCCGGGCACTCCCGCGCACAGGTTCGCGTCGCACACCACGCCGTCGCGCAGCGTGAGCCCGCTCCCCTCCAGCCACCCCACGGCGGGCGTGACGCCGATGCCCACGAGCACCGCGTCTGCCTCCACCTCGGTGCCGTCACCCAGCGTCACCGCGCGCACGTGTCCCTCGCGCTCCACGATGCCCGTCACGCTCACGCCGCAGCGCACGTCCACCCCGTTGCGCGCGTGCACGGCGGCAACCGCAGCGCCCATCTCTGCCCCCAGCCCGCGGACCAGCGGCGCCGGCGCGCCCTCCAGCACGGTGACCCGGGCGCCCATCTGTGCGGCAGTCGCCGCGGCCTCGAGACCGATGAACCCCGCCCCGATCACCACGAAGCGGGTTCCCTCGCACAGCCCGGCGCGCAGTGCGTCGGCGTCGTCGCGGGTGCGGAGCACGTGCACGCCGCCCGTCATCGGCACGGTGGGCAGGGTGCGCACCTGGCCCCCGGTGGCCAGGATGAGCCCGTCCCACACCACAACTGACCCGTCGGCAAGGCGCACCTCGTGCGCCGCGGTGTCGAGCGACACCGCCGCAGAACCAAGACGCCACGTGATGCGAAGTTCCTCCAACATCTCGGGCCGGCGCAGCATGATGCGGTCCGCGTCGACATCACCTGAAAGAAACTTCTTTGATAGCGGCGGCTTGTCGTACGGCATCACTGCCTCGGCCCCGATGACGGTGATGCCACCCTCATGCCCGGACTGGCGCAACGTCTCCGCGGCGCGCAGGGCGGCCACCGACGAGCCCACGATCACGATGGTCGACAGGGGACGGGAATCCGGCACAGCGCAAGGCTACGCACCGTCGGGGGGCGTTGTCCCGTGCGCAGCCCCGTGAATTAGCGTGGGCGCGTGCTCCAGAAGAACGACACGGTGACGTTGATCCTGGACGAGGCCCGCAA
>SXYT01000030.1 GCA_005788205.1 Actinomycetota bacterium
CCGGGTGCCGCATCGTGACGCTCTGTTTCGACGACCTGCCCGTGCTGCGTGCAGGGTTGCGCCACCGGGACCTCGCGAACGGCATCCGCGATGTCCTCGGCACGGACGTGTGGGTCGTGCCCACGCACTACACGGGCACGGGCACCTCGCCCTATCTCGCCGAGCTCACGGAAAGTCTCCACCCGGATGTGGCGGTGATGTGGACGGGCCGCACCGTGGTCACCGACGGGATCACTGTGGCGGAGACCGCTGCTCGCGCGGCCGCGACGGGCGGGCGCGCACCGCTGCTGTGGGACAACGTGCCGGTGAACGACGCGATGATGTCCGCGTTGCTGCACCTCGGCCCGTACTCCGGCAGGGAGCGCGGCGTCATCGGTGCGTGCGGGGGAATCCTGCTGAACCCGATGGTGTCCATGCGTGCGTCGCTGCCGATGATCGAGTCGGCGTGCGCGTGGTGGCACGGCCGTGACCACGTGACCGCGTGGGAGTCCGCGCTCGACCGCCTGTCACTGCGCGCTCTCGCCGCAGCGACCGCGTACCCCGGTGACCCGCACTGGCCCGGCGACCGCCCCGGGCGCGTGTGGTTCGAGGAGCTCGCCGCGATGGTGGTGACCGGCGACCCGGACATCGACCCGTGGGTGGATGCGGCACGCGCGGGGGCGTCCATCTGCCTGGCGGCCCTCGATGTCCTCGACGCAGTGGCTGCGGGGACCGAGCCGTCCTCCGTCACGCGCACAGCGCTGCCCATGCTCAGGCTGGATGCGTGGCTGCGTCATCCGGCCCGCACGCTCGGCAGCGGGCCGCGCACGCGGCCGCTCTTCGGTCAGGACGGGGCAGGACGCTTCGTGGTGAAGTCGGGGACGGTGGTGACGGGCGAGTCGCTCCCTGAGTCACACGTGCGCGCCGCGATGGAGGCGCTCGCCGTGCGCGACGCACCGTGAGCGCGCGGCTTGCGGCCGTCCTGTGGGACATGGACGGCACGATCGTGGACACCGAGCCGTACTGGATCGCCGCCGAGCACGAGGTGGTCGAGATGCACGGCGGCACGTGGTCGCTCGAGCACGGCAAGGCAGTGGTGGGCAAGGACCTGCTCGAGACCGGTGCGTACGTGCGCGACAACGGGCCGGTGCCGTTGACTCCGCACGAGATAGTGGAGTTGCTGCTCGACCGTGTGGTCGCCTCCGTGCGCAGGGAGATCCCGTGGAGGCCGGGCGCCCGCGACCTTCTGGGCTCCTGCCGCGGCGCGGGTGTCGCCACTGCCCTCGTGACGATGTCATGGAGGAGGTTCGCGACCGAGGTTGTCGAGGCGCTCCCCGCCGGCTCGTTCGACGAGGTGGTCGTGGGCGACGATGTCGCGCACGGAAAGCCCCACCCGGAGCCCTACCTGCTCGCCGCCCGCCGGCTGGGGGTCGATCCCGCGCACTGCGTCGCGATCGAGGACTCGCCCACGGGTGCCGCGTCAGCGCACGCGGCCGGTTGCACCGTGCTGGTGGTGCCCCACATGGTCCCCGTGCCGCCACCGCGCACGGATGCCCACCGCTTCGTTGTGCGCGGGTCGCTCGCCGGCATGGCGCACGCGGACCTGGAGGCGGTGCTGCACCGTCCCGTGAAGTAGCAATGGAGCCATGAGCAGCGAGACAGCACGCAAGACATGGCGCACGGCGGAGCCGATCCACGGATTCATCTACTTCCTCCCGGAGGCGGCCGCGGCATACGAGGCACTCGGCCCGATCGGCCCGCGAACGGGGTACTTCGCCTCGCGCGCGGCACCGATGGGAGCAGTGTCCACCGAGGTCGTCGTGTCCACCTTCTACAACTTCAACCCTGCCCTCGTGCGCGACTCCATGAAGGGTGCATGGGACGTTGCCACCCCGGCGAAGTGGAGCACCACGCGTCTCTCCGCCGTCGATGCGGGTCTGAACCGTGGGTGGGCCGGCGCCGTCGACACCCCGGAGATCCGCGAGCTCGCCGGGCTTCTGCGCGCGGCTGCCGAGGTCGCCTGCGAATCACCGGAGGGTCGCCCGTTGTTCGCGGGGCATGCATCGCTCGGGTGGCCCGATGCGCCGCACCTGGTGCTGTGGCACGCGCAGTCGTTGCTGCGAGAGTTCCGCGGCGACGGCCACATCGCCGCACTCGTCACGGAGAACATCGGCGGTCTCGAGGCACTCGTGACCCACGCGGGTGCCGGTGACGTCACCGCGAAGGTGCTGGCCTCCTCGCGCGCCTGGCCGGAGAACGAGTGGAACGGCGCCGTCGAGTCCTTGCGCTCGCGCGGGATCTGCGACGCAGAGGGCAACCTGACTGCGCAGGGTCGTGCCCAGCGCGACCGCATCGAGCAGCGCACCGACGAGCTCGCGACCGCGCCGTACCTCGCCCTGGGCGAGGAGAGGTGCGAGAGGGTGCGCGTGCTTGCACGGCCGCTGTCGAGGATGATCGTCGACTCGGGGATGATCGGCTTCCGTTGATACGGTGCCCCCATGCTGTCCAGGGGGGATGCGGTTGCGGCGTTGACCGCCGCGGGGGAACTGTACGAACTCGTCGACGTGCAGATGCACGGCCTGCCGCGCCGGGTCTTCCGCAACGCACCTGACTCGCTGCGCGACCAGTGGCTCGCCACGGCAGGGCACGGAGAGCGCCCGTACTTCATCTACGAGGACGAGGTCATCACGTACGCAGAGGCTCACCGCAGGGTGAACTCGCTCGCTGTCTGGCTCACCGAGAACGGTGTCGGCAAGGGTGACAGGGTCGCCATCGGGATGCGCAACTACCCGGAATTCGCCCTCGCGTTCTGGGCCGCGGAGTGCATCGGGGCGATCGTCGTCAGCCTGAACGCGTGGTGGATCACCGAGGAGATGCGGTACGCATTCGGCGACTCCGGCGCGACGGTCGCAATCGTGGACGGCGAGCGGCTGGAACGGCTGCCCGCAGCCATGCGCGCGGAGTGCGGGGTCAGGCTCACGGTCGTGGCGCGCGCCGAGGCGACCGACGGGGCAGTGCCGTGGGCGGACGTGACGTCACGGACGGATGCCGCGATGCCCCACGTCGCCATTGATCCCGATGATGACTCCACCATCTTCTACACCTCGGGCACGACGGGCTTCCCGCAGGGCGCCATCGGCACGCACCGCAACTACGTGACGAACACGTGGAACGGGCGCTTCGGGGTGGCCCTCGCCGCCCGCATGGCCGGGTCGGATGCCGTGCCGGCCGGCCCGCCCCCTTCCGTCTCTCTCTCCACCTTCCCGTTCTTCCACATCGCGGGTCTGGTCGGGCTCATCAACCAGACGGCGTTCGGCGGCACGATCGTGAGCCAGTTCAAATGGGAGGCCGGTGAGGCGCTGCGCCTCATAGAGAAGCACCGCATCTCGCAGATGGGCGGGGTGCCCACGGTCGTGCGTTCGCTGCTGGAGCACCCCGACCGCGACAGGCACGACATCTCCTCGCTCGTGTCCATCGGCCAGGGCGGTGCGCCCCCGTCGCCGGACACGATCCTGCGCATCGGGAGGGACTTCGCGGGCAAGGTGTCCCCGGGGAACGGCTACGGGCTCACCGAGACCACCGCGGGTTGCATCGGCATCGCCGGGCCCGCCTATCTCGCCCGCCCGGAGTCCTCGGGGCTCCCCGTGGTCGGCACCGACGTCATCATCGCCGACGACGACGGCAACGAACTGGCGCGGGGCCAGGTGGGTGAGGTGTGGATCTCGGGGCCGAACAACGTGCGCGGCTACTGGAACAAGCCGGAGGCGACCGCCAAGGCGTTCGTGGGCAAGTGGTTCCGTAGCGGCGACGCCGGGTACATGGACGAAGAGGGCTACATCTACGTCGTCGACCGCATCAAGGACATGGTCCTGCGCGGCGGCGAGAACGTCTACTGCGTGGAGGTCGAGTCGGCACTGTTCGAGCACGACGCCGTGAGGGACTGCGCTGTCATCGGCCTGCCCCACGACAAGCTCGGCGAGGAGGTCGCGGCGGTCATCGTGCCTGCCGACGGTCACGGTGCGCACAGCGAGCAGGAGGTGCTCGCGCACCTGAAGGCGCGGCTGGCCGTTTTCAAGGTGCCGAGCAAGGTGTTCTGGCAGACGGACGAACTCCCGCGCAACGCCACGGGCAAGGTGCTGAAGAAGGATCTGCGTGACCTCTACGCGGGGTGACCGGACAGACAAGGAGCAGATGATGGGTACACGGTTCGAGAACGGCTTCGGCGGGATGACCGCCGTCATCACGGGTGGCGGCACCGGAATGGGCCGCGAGCTCGTGCTGAAACTGACGGCGCAGGGGTGCGACGTGGCGACCTGCGACGTCATCAGGGAGAACCTGGACGAGACAGCGCAGCTCGCCGCGGGGAACAAGGGCCAACTGCTCACGTTCATCGCCGACGTCTCCGACGAGGCGCAGGTGCTCGCCTTCCGCGACGCGGTGCGTGCGTGGCGCCCCGCGCTGAACCTGCTCTTCAACAACGCCGGCATCGGCGGCGGGGGGAGCTTTCTCAACGACTCCCGCGAGTCCTGGGAGAAGACGTTCGGGGTGTGCTTTCACGGCGTGTACTACCACTGCCGCGCGTTCATGGACATGCTGGTCGCCGCAGACGTCGCCCAGATCGTGAACACCAGCAGCGTGAACGGTTTCTGGGCCACGATCGGCCCGAACGTGTCGCACACCGCGTACAGCGCCGCGAAGTTCGCCGTGAAAGGCTTCACCGAGGCCCTCATGACGGACCTGCGCCTGCACGCACCGCACGTGAAGGCGACCGTGGTGATGCCCGGGCACATCGGCACGAACATCGTCATCAACTCCGGGAAACTCCACGGCACCGATCCGAAGGAGATGAACAGCGAGGCACTTGAGGAGGTTCGCCAGCGCATGTCGC
>SXYT01000135.1 GCA_005788205.1 Actinomycetota bacterium
CGGCGCCAGGATCAGGGTGGGGCGTTGCGTCGCCTCGATGGTCCAAGCCACCGTCGCCGACTTGCCGGACCCCGTGATGCCGAGCAGGGTCTGGAAACGCTCTCCCGCGTTCAGACCCTTTGTCAGTTCGGCGATCGCCCCCGGTTGGTCCCCGGCGGGTGAGAACTGCGAGATCACCTTGAAGTCGGGCACGCACGAAGCGTACCCACGGCTTGTTGCTAGGTGCCCGGGGCGGGCTCGGCGACGGGGTTGTCATCGCGGGGCACCTGCCGGCCAGCATCAGGGGCGGCGGGAGGTAACGAGACCGCCCATGTCCACACCTCGTCCACCTGCACCCGCAGTTCGTCGAGCGAGCCCGCATTGTCGATGACCCTGTCGGCGATCGCCATCCGCTTCTCGCGGCTCGCCTGGTTCGCGATGCGCGCGCGGGCGTCAACCTCCGAGAAACCGCGCTGCTCCATCAGCCTTGCCACGGCCGTGTCGACGGGGATGTCCACGACGATGACACCGCACAGACCCTCACGGGGGTTCTCTGCGAGGAGCGGGATGTCCAGCACGACCACGTTGCCCGTGCCGCGCTGCTCCTCGAGACGCCTGCTCATCTCTTTCCCCACGGCGGGATGCACGATCTTGTTCAGCGCGGCGACCTTGTCCTTGTCGGCGAACGCAATCTCGGCCAGTGCCAGACGGTCGAGGGAGCCATCCTGCCGGAGGATGGACGCTCCGAACTCGTCAGCCAGTTCCTTGAGGAGGGGCTGGCCGGGCTCCTGCAGTTCCTTGACAATGGCGTCCGCATCGATGATGACGGCACCCTTGGCCGAGAGCATCAACGACACAGTCGACTTGCCGGATCCGATGCCACCGGTGAGCCCCAGCAGGATCACGGGGCAGGCCTCTCGGTCAGGCTTCCGGGGCGGCTTCCGCCGGTGCCCCGGCCTCACCCTCGGGCTGGCCGTACTCCTTGTAGTACTCGGCCCACGCCGCCTCGCGCTCGGTGTCGTCGCCGCCGATCCAGTTGCCCTGCTCGTCGACCTCGAACTGGCCCTGGTACTCCGCCGCGAGCTCGCCACCCTCGGCAGCTTGCTTGATGGAGATCGAGATGCGGCGACGTGCGAGGTCGAGGTCGATGATCTTGACCCACAGTTCCTCTCCCGGCGTCACGACCTGCTCCGGTGCCTCGACATGGTGAGCGGACATCTCGGAGATGTGCACGAGACCCTCGATGCCGTCGCCGACCTGCACGAACGCACCGAACGGCACGAGCTTGGTCACGCGGCCGTACACCAACTGGTCGATGGCGTGGCTGGTGGCGAACTCCTGCCACGGGTCAGCCTGGGTCGCCTTGAGCGAGAGACTGATTCGCTCGCGGCTCATGTCGACCTCGAGGACCTTGACCATCACCTTCTGTCCCACGGTCACGAATTCTGACGGGTGTTCGACGTGCTTCCAGGAGAGTTCGCTCACGTGGATCAGGCCGTCCATGCCGCCGAGGTCGACGAAGGCTCCGAAGGCGACAACGGAGGAAATGGTCCCCTCGCGCACCTCGCCCGAGCTGAGATTGTCGAGGAACTGGTCCCGCTTCTCCTTGTGGGTCTCCTCGAGATAGCCACGGCGCGACAGGACGACGTTGTTCCGGTTGCGGTCGAGCTCGATGATCTTGGCCTCGATCGTCTGGCCGATGTACGGCTGCAGGTCGCGCACACGGCGGAGTTCCACCAGCGAGGCAGGCAGGAAGCCACGGAGACCGATGTCGACGATGAGGCCGCCATTGACGACCTCGATGACCGTGCCCGTGACGATGCCGTCCTCTTCCTTCTTCCTCTCGATCTCGCCCCACGCCTTCTCGTACGGAGCGCGCTTCTTCGACAGGATGAGACGGCCCTCCTTGTCCTCGAGCGTGACCACGAGCGCCTCGATCTCCTCGCCGATGGAGACCACGTCGTGCGGGTTGACATCGTTCTTGATTGCGAGTTCGCGGACCGGGATGACGCCCTCGGTCTTGAAGCGGACGTCGAGCAGGACGCCGTCACGGTCGATCTTGACGACGGAGCCCTTCACGAGCTGGCCGTCCTTGAGTGTCACCATGGTTCCGTCGATCGCTTCCTCGAATGAGGTGCTGATGTTGCGATCTGTGATCTGGCGGCCGGTGTATGCGCCCTTCTCGTCAAAGGTGCCCATGGTGGAAGTTGATGTCTCGGACAAGGATTTGTTTCTTTCGGGGTGGATAGGGATATCGATTGACCCGGAGGACCGGGGCCCTACCGGTGGAAGGGCGGTCTGGACGCTATCAGGAGATACTCGGAACTCTCCAGGGAGGCAGGAGCCGCCACGTACGCGCCGGGGTCCACACTGTGGATCGCCTCCACCTGCAGGCCTGTCGCCGCGGCGAGGAGGCGCAGTTCCCTTGGCGTGTAGCAGCCGGTCCACAGGTCAACGGTGCGCGCACTCCCGTTCTCGTCCCGGATCTCGGTGACCTCGTGGGAGACCCCCGTGTCCGCGTCGAACACGGCATCCCCGTGGTAGCGCACCGAGAAGTACGCACTGAAAGCGGAGAGCGCCAGGCGGCCCCCTGGCTTCAGTGCTCTGGCGATACCGGCCAGCACGGCGACGTCCTCGCCACCGGCGGTCATCAGACCGAATGCTCCCTGGCACAGGCACACGACCGCGTCGAATTCCGCGTCGAACGGCATGTGCCTGGCGTCCATCCGCCCGAACGTCGCGAGCGGGGGTGCGCCGGCCGTGGCGATGTCGATGAACCGCGCGCTGATGTCCACGCCGTGCGCGGAGATTCCGCGCCGGGCGAGTTCGTGCGAGTGGCGCCCCGGTCCGCAACCCACATCCAGGACCCGCATCCCCGCCTCGAGACCGAGCATGGTGATGATTGCGTCGATCTCCCGGACGGTCCCCTTGGTGAACGAGTAGCGCAGGTACGCACTCCCGAGATGCTCGGCGATCGGCTCGAACCAGTGCGAACCCCCGGCGGGCTCTGTCACGCCTTTGCCTCCGCCCACGTCGGACCCCACGCTGCGTTCACCTCGAGGGGAACGTCGAGATCTGCGGCGTGTTCCATGGCATCGAGCACCAGGGCGTTGACTGCGTCGTGCTCCCCCACGGGTGACTCCACGATGACCTCGTCGTGCACCTGGAGCACGAGGCGCGCCCCCAGGCCTTCTCTCTCGAGGCGCTCGTCGATACGGACGAGGGCGATCTTGAAGATGTCGGCGGCGAGACCCTGGATCGCCGCGTTCATTGCCTGTCGTTCCCCTGCCTGCCTGATGCGGAAGTTGTCGCTCAGCAGTTCCGGTATCGGCCGGCGGCGTCCGAAGAGGGTCTCGGTGTACTGCTTCCTCCTCGCCTCCTGCACGGCGTCATCCATGTACTGCCTCACCCGCGGGAAAGCGGCGAAATACGCCTCCAGGATGCCCGCCGCCTCGCTGACGGGTATTGCCAGACGCTGCGACAGTCCGTAGGCCTCCATCCCGTACGCGAGACCGTACGACACCATCTTCGCTCTCGACCGCTGGTCGTGGGTGACCGCCGACGGGTCGACACCGAACACCCGCGCAGCCGTGGCACTGTGGATGTCCTCGCCGGCGGTGAAAGCCGCGACGAGGCCGGGGTCAGCGGCCAGGTGCGCGATGCAGCGGAGCTCGATCTGGTTGTAATCGGCGACCATCAGCTCGCAACCAGGTCGTGCGACGAACGCCGTGCGGAAGACACGACCCTCATCGGTGCGCACGGGGATGTTGTGCAGGTTCGGACGGTCGCTGCTGAGGCGCCCCGTCCTCGCGACGGCCTGGTTGAACGTGGCGTGTATCCGTGAGTCTGAGGGGTCCGTCTCCGCGAGCAGACCCTCGCCGTACGTCGAGCGCAGTTTCTCCACCTCCCGGTAGCGCAGCAACGGCCCGATGAACTCGGGCCACTCATCGTGCAGTCTCTCGAGCGTTGCGGCATCGGTGCTGAAACCCGTCTTCGTCTTCTTTCCGGGCGTCAGGCCGCGCTCCTCGTAGAGGATCTCGCGCAGTTGGTTCGTGGAGTTCACGTTGAACTCGCGTCCGGCGACCGCATAAATGGCCGAGGTGAGCGATGCCGACTCTGCGGTCAGCCTGTCCCTGATGTCCCCCAGTGCACCCGTGTCGACCGCCATGCCGAGGTGCTCCATCCGGGCGAGGACACGCACCAGAGGGTTCTCCACCTCTGCGTACAGTGCCTCATTGCCGATGTCACTGAGTCGCCTGCGCAACAACGGCGCCAGTGCCGCCGTGAAGAGCGCCTCCTCGGCGCACGCGGCCGAGGAGGCGGAGTCCTCCGTGCCGGCGAAATCGAACTGCCCGGTGGACTCGGTGCTCGCCGGGGGCTCTGCCCCCAGCAGGTC
>SXYT01000136.1 GCA_005788205.1 Actinomycetota bacterium
CTGCGCGTCGTCGAAGTACGCCGGAACGGTGATGACCGCCTGGGTGACCGTGTCGCCGAGGTAGGCCTCCGCGTCGCGCTTCAGCTTCATGAGCGTGCGCGCGCTGATCTCCTGCGGGGTGTACTGCTTGCCGTCGATGTCCTCGGACTTCCAGGCCTTGCCCATGAACCGCTTGATGGAACGGAACGTGCGGTCCGGGTTGGTGATGGCCTGGCGCTTGGCCACCTCGCCGACGAGCACCTCGCCGGTCTTCGAGAACGCCACCACAGAGGGGGTAGTGCGGGCGCCCTCAGAGTTGGGGATGACGACCGGGTCGCCGGCCTCCAAGAAGGCAACAACCGAGTTCGTGGTGCCGAGGTCGATTCCGACTGCTTTGGCCATGGGGGGCTCTCCTTGTTGACGGAGATCTCGTGGTGTACGGGGATCTCATGTGGGTTTTGGGTGCACGGTGCCCATGACGACACCGGGGGGCAGAGCCGCCCGGACACCGTGCTGGCAGTCATGATAAGGGACTGCCAATCCCAGTGACAACCCAGAAGTCACAAAAGTTGATATGAATCGACTCAACATCTGTCAGTCCCTGTCCCGACAGGGGCGATATGGCCCCAGAGTGAGGTCGCATAACGCCTCACCTACGATGGCCCCGTGCCTGATCACTCCCCGATGGGTCAATTAGTCCTGCTCCGCCATGGTCAGTCCACGTGGAACGAGTCCAATCTGTTCACCGGCTGGCACGACGTTCCGCTCTCTTCTCGTGGCGAGGCCGAGGCGACAGCAGCCGGCCTGGCCATGAAGGAGGCAGGGCTGGTGTTCGACGTGGCCCACACCTCGCTCCTGACACGGTCCGTGATGACTTGTCATCTCGCCCTCGACGCTCTCGGCCAGGTTTGGCTGCCGGTCGAACGCAGTTGGCGCTGGAACGAGCGCCACTACGGGGCACTTCAAGGCCTCGACAAGAAAGAGACGTCTGATCAGTACGGTGACGAGCAGACAAAACTCTGGCGACGGTCGTTTGATGTGCCCCCGCCCCCAGTGGACGTGGACAACCCGCACCACCCGGCAAACGACCCGCGCTACCGGTTTGTCGATCGAGCCGACCTTCCGGCCACCGAGTGCTTGAAGGACGTTGTCGCACGGGTTGTTCCCGAGTTTCTCGCAAGAGTTGTTCCTCAATTACGGGACGGGATGAACGTGCTGGTGGCCGCTCACGGCAACTCCCTGCGGGGTCTGGTGATGTCACTCGAGAACATCAACGAGACCGATATTGCCGAGCTCAACATTCCCACCGGGGTTCCTCGCCTCTACCAGTTGTCGCCCGCCCTCGAGGTCGAGAGCGCCGAGTACCTGGGAGACCCCGACGCGATTGCGGCAGCGATCGCCTCAGTCGCTCACCAGGCAACCCAGAAGAACTGAGGCTCATGGGGCGACGGGCGTCACCTGTGACGTCGGTACTCGATGAAAGGCGCCAGGCCGGGCGGGCTTACACTTGTTCACATGGCATCAGCAAAATCCACCGTTTCCCACCTGAAGAACATCCCGCTCTTCTCCGAGTGCTCCCCCAAGGAACTCGGCCTCGTCATCAAGAACTCCTCCGAGCGTGTGCTGAAGGCCGGCACCATCATCATGGACCAGGGCCAGACCGGTCGCGAGGCCTACGTGGTCCTCGAGGGATCCGCCACCGTGAAGCGCAACGGCAAGAAGATCGGAAGCGCCAAGGTCGGCTCCGTCGTCGGCGAGCTGTCGCTGCTGGACAACGGCCCGCGCACCGCCTCCGTGATCGCTGACACCGACGTGCGTCTCCTCGTGGTGAGCGAGCGCGGCCTGAAGGCAGCGATCGACAACATCCCCGCGATCAGCCGCAAGTTGCTGAAGGCCCTCGCCACCCGCGTGCGGGAACTGGACCGCGCCCACTACGGCTGAGTGCCTGGTGGGCCGCCCCTCACGGGCCGGTCTGCCACGAACGAGGGTCACACCCGTTTATCCACAGCCGAATCAGACGGTGAGCGGCCCCGCCCACTAGCGTTCGTTGTTGCTATGAGTACGCATGCTCCCGCCCCGACCACCGCTGACGGCAAGAAGCGGTTCCGGCCGCACCAGTTGTCGATCGGCATCGGCGTCGGCGTCGGCGCGTTCACGCTCGTGTCGGGCATCGTCCCGCAGCTCACGGGCTGGCACGGTGATTCCGAGATCTCCCGGGAGGTCTTCGAGGGCATCCCCGGCCCGCTGAAGGTCGCGTTCTACACCCTGCTCCCCGTCATGTTGATCTGGGGGTCGTTCCGGTTCGCCGACCGCGTGCGCAACTGGGAGCGCGGTGCCCCGGACCGCCGCCGCACCACCGCGAAGAACGCGAAGAAGCGGCTGGCGGACTACCGCGCGGGCGTCTACATGCAGACCCTCCTGCGCGACAGTGCCGCCGGGCTCATGCACTCGCTGATCTACTTCGGTTTCCTCATTCTTCTCGGCGTGACCACGGTGCTGGAGATCGACCACCAGGTGCCCGAGTCGCTCAAGTTCCTCCACGGCGGGGTGTACCAGGGGTACGTCTTCGTCGGCGACACCGCGGGCCTCATGTTCACGGCGGGCGTCATCTGGGCGATCGTGCGCCGCTACGTGCAACAGCCGTACCGCATCCGCATCAAGACGAAGGCCGAGCACGGCCTCATCCTCGGCGTCCTCCTCCTCATCGGTCTCTCCGGCTTCGCCGCCGAGATGTTCCGCATCGCCGTGTCGCAGGCCGGCGGCAAGGACATGTCCTTCGAGAAGTGGAGCTACGTCGGCTACCCGCTTGCCCAGACCGTGGACGGCCTGTCCCTGGGGGCGCTCGAGAACTGGCACCAGGCCATGTGGGTCTTCCACGTCATCACCTTCATCGCGTTCCTTGCGCTGCTGCCGGTGACCATGCTGCGCCACGTGTTCACCTCGCCGCTGAACATGTACCTGAAGGACCGCGACCGCCCGAAGGGTGCGATGCGCGCCATGCCGAACCTGACGGAGACCTCCCTCGAGTCCTTCGGTGCGTCCGTGGTGGAGGACTTCACCTGGAAGCAGCTGCTCGACACCGACGCCTGCACGATGTGCGGCCGCTGCACCAGCGTGTGCCCCGCGCACGCCACCGGCAAGCCGCTCGACCCCCGCGAGATCGTGCTGAAGACCGGCGAGGTCATGGCCGCCACCGCCGCGCACGCGCCCGGCGGCAAGGTCAGCCCGCCGCTCTCCGTCGACCCGGAGATCACGATCGGTGCGAACAGCCTGTTCGAGCGCATCAGCAGCGAGGAAATCTGGTCCTGCACCACGTGCAAGGCGTGCGACGAGATCTGCCCGGTGAACATCGAGATCCTGGACAAGATCCTCGACATGCGCCGCTACCTCTCGCTCATGGAGTCGAACTTCCCGGCCGAGCTGGGCAACGCGTACCGCGCCATGGAGAACCAGGGCAACCCATGGGGCATGAACCAGGCCGAGCGCGCCGACTGGGCGAAGGACCTCAACGTGGATGTCGTGGACCCCGGCTCGCCGTTCGTCCACGAGTACCTCTACTGGGTCGGCTGTGCCGGCTCGTTCGATGACAAGAACAAGAAGGTCACCCAGGCGATGGCCAAGCTGCTCGAGCGCGCCGGCATCGACGTGGGCATCCTCGGGCCGTCCGAGATGTGCACGGGCGATTCAGCGCGCCGGTCCGGCAACGAGTACCTGTTCCAGATGCTCGCCATACCGAACATCGAGATGATGAACGGCATGGGCGTGAAGAAGATCATCACCCAGTGCCCGCACTGCTTCAACACGCTGAAGAACGAGTACCCGCAGCTCGGCGGCAACTACGAGGTCGTGCACCACAGCGAGTTCCTCGAGCACCTCATCGACACCGGCAAGCTGGACATGCGCAACGCCTCGCTCGAGGACCGCATCACGTACCACGACTCCTGCTACCTCGGCCGCCACAACGACGTCTACATGGCGCCGCGCAAGGTCGTGGGCTCCATCAAGGGCCTGCAGATCGTGGAGATGCCGCGCAACGGCACCCAGGGCATGTGCTGCGGCGCCGGAGGTGCCCGCATGTGGATGGAGGAGTCCATCGGCACCAAGGTCAACGACGAGCGCGCGCAGGAGGCCCTGAGCACCGGCGCGTCACGCGTGGCGACCGCATGCCCGTTCTGCTACATCATGATGGA
>SXYT01000137.1 GCA_005788205.1 Actinomycetota bacterium
CTCAAAGGTCACTGCCACCCCGGATCCCTCGGGCCTCACCGACATGACGGTGTCGTGGCAGCCCGACCTGTCCAACATGGGTGCACACGAGCCGACTCACTGGGCCGTTGACACCCCGCAGGACCCCACGAAGGCCTGTTTCACCGCGATCCACGAACTGTCGTGCGTGCTGTTCGGGGTCAGCCGTTCGGTCATCTACACCCCGCGCGTCAGCGGCACGAACGGCGGTGCCCGCTCTGCTGCGTCCACTGCCGGGTCCACCGCGGTGCCGGTTGGCCCGCCCACGTTCACTGCGACGTTCACGTCCACTGACATCGAACTGAAGGCCACTATCACTGTCAGCGACGGGGGAGGCTCCGTGCAGGGCACGCCCACCGCCGAGATCGCCGGCCTCCCGCCGTGCGCACTCGCGGCCAACGCGACCACCGTGTGCACGTTCACGGGCCTGCCGCGACGGGCATCGCACGTGGTGACCGCACGGGGCACGAACGAGGCGGGGACCCGCGAGCGCAAGTTCACCGCGGCGACACTCGCCGGGGTGCCCGAGACGCCCGAGCTCTCGGGGAAGATGTCCGGTGCGGACCTCGTCGTAGTCGTCGCGCCGTCCGTGATGGACGAGGCGAACGTGGACTACTACTACCTGCAGTGCTCCATCGGCAACAAGCCGTGGTCAAAACTGGTGCCAGCCGACCTCGCGCACGTCCCGTACGGGACCATCAAGGTGCCGGCCGTCAAGGGCAAGGACACGTGGTGCTACTCGGCACTGATCGCGATGGGAGCGACGAAGCAGTTCACCAGCGACTTCGGGTCGGTGAAGGTGACGAAGGCCGGGAAGGTCACGGCAGGGAAACTCTCCCTCTCGGCGATCGCCGACGGAGCGAAGAAGGGCCTCATCTCGGTCAAGTGGACGGCAAAGGACTCTCTCGGCAAGAACATCACGGTCACGGTGAACCCGTCGAAAAAGTCATGCGCAAAGAAGTCTGCCCTGTCCTGTCTGGTCGCCGGGCTGCCGTCCGGGGCCCAGATCGTGGTCCGCATCACGGCGCGGGGGCAATCCGGCTCCCGTTCGATCTGGAAGACGGTGATCGTGAAATGAGGACAACGAGACTCCTCGCCGCCGGCGTGCTGTCGGCAGCCCTGCTCGCGGCGTGCGCATCCGAGGAAGTTGTGCCGACCACCACGGTTGCACAGTCCACGACGACGACCACCTCCACCACCTCCACCACGACCACGTCGACGACGATCCCGATCGCGCCGCCGCCCACGGACGTGGTGCTCACGGTGCCGTCCACGGTGCCCGCCCCGCGCAAGACGGGCAACGGTCCGTGCGCCGACCCCGACGGCGCGGACTACTGCATCTGGGGCACACAGCCCGTCGACCTCACGGTCAACAACAGCCGCAAGGCCCTGATGAACACCGGCATGCGGCAGGTGTTCACAGCCGTGAGCAAGAAGATGAGCACGGTCGAGATGGTCCTCGAGAGCCGCACCATCGGTGCCCTCGTCCCGGCATCGGAGACGACCACGGCAGACCAGCTGTGCGTGCGCATCACCTTGATGTCGAGCATGGGCCTTCCGATCGCGACCACCGGTCTCGTCACGGGTTCGACAAAGGGGATCCGCCAGCAGATTGTCGTGCCGCTCGAGTCGGCGCTCATCCCCGGTGCCCAGCACAAGATCCAGATCGAGAAGTCCGCGGCGTGCCTGTCGCGTGACCTCTCCACCTACGTCGCGATGTCGTCGAACTACAAGTACCCGCGCAAGTACGGCCGGATGTCGATCGACGGCAAGTCGTCCGACGGCTCGCTCTGGGCCCGCATCGACTGAGGCTGCCCGGGACCCGTGCTCAGACGTGGGGCATGACCTCGGTGGCGACGAGGTCGAGGTGGTCGAGGTCCGCGAGGTCGAGGACCTGCAGGTAAATCCGTCCGGCTCCCGTTTCTGACCAGTCGCGCAGCCTCTCGACAGCCTCCCCGGGTGTCCCGCACACACCGTTCTGGCGCAGTTCGGCGACCTCGCGCCCGATGGAAGCGGCGCGGCGCGCGATCTCGGCCTCGTTCGACCCCACGCACACGACGAGCGCGGTCGAGTACTCGAGCGTGCCGGGATCGCGCCCGATCGACTCGCACGCCGCGCGGACTCGCCCGCACTGCTCCACGAACCTCTCCCGCGACTGGAACGGCATGTTGAACTCGCTCGCATAGCGCGCCGCGAGGGCGGGGGTCTTCTTCGGGCCCCCGCCGCCGACGATGACGGGCACCGGTGACTGGACCGGCTTCGGCAGGGCGGGCGAACCGGTGAGCCGGTAGTGCTTTCCTTCGTGGTCGAAGGTGGATCCGTGCGGCGTCGCCCACAGGCCCGTGACGATCGCGAGCTGTTCCTCCAGGCGCTCGAACCGCTCGCCGAGCGACGGGAAGGGAATCCCGTAGGACCGGTGCTCGTCCAGGTACCAGCCGGCGCCGAGGCCGAGCTCCACCCGGCCCCCGGACATCTCGTCGACGTTCGCGACCGAGATCGCGAGCACGCCCGGGTTGCGGAACGTGGCCGAGTTGACGAGAGTGCCGAGACGGATGGTGGATGTCTCGCGGGCCAGTCCCGCCAGGGTGATCCACGCATCAGACGGGCCGGGCAGCCCGCTGACGTGCCCTCCCATCTTCTGGTAGTGGTCGCTGCGGAAGAACGCGTCGAAGCCCAGGGCTTCGGCGCGCTGTGCCACGGCGAGGAGGTCGCGGTATCCGGCGCCCTGCTGGGGCTCGGTGAAGATGCGCAGTTTCACGCAATCAACCTAGTTGCCTGCTCGCGCACCGCCCACGGTCGGGTCGGCAGCGGCGAAATGCTCGTCGAGTCTCGCCGCGAGGAAGACCCCCAGTTTCTTCCCGCCGAGCCGGTTCATGTGCACGCCCTGGTGGCTGAACCAGGTGCTGTGCCGCCGGGCGAACTTGTTCCAGTCCACCACGGTGATGTTGTCGTGCTTCGGGGCGTGCGCGCGCAGGACCGCGTTGTGTGCCCGGCTGCGCCGCGTGGAGACCGATCTCTCGTGGTAGGTCAACCACATGACCGGGATTCCCTGGCGTTTCGCCTCGGCCGAGATCCTCCGCATGCCCGCACGGAGAGCCTGGTCCCCGACGTCGTTGTACCCGGTGCCGACCACGACGATGTCGATCTCGTCTGCACGGTGATCCTGCAGACGCTGGAGCGCGCTGCGCCCACCGGAACCGGGGCACCCGGGGCCAAGGAGCGACTGGCAGCCCCATGCCTCGTTCACGATGTCGTAGCCAGCGGACCAGAGCGGCTTGTTCGACTCGGGTGCCCAGCGCAGCACGCTCAGCACGGAGTCACCGAGGACAAGGACCGTGTGCCGGGTGCCCGTTGCCGACACCTTGTTGCGGGCATCCGTTGTGACACACAGACCGGCCACGAGAGCCGCCACGGCCACGAGAGCCCGTGGTGTCATTCTGCGCGGCTCTGTCCTCACGCCCTACTGTCTACCGACAGGCACGGGCCCCCGGACCGGCGTGCCAGTCGGCGTGGGCGGTCTGCAGTGACTCTGGCAGACGCGCGAGATGGCGCAGCGAGAGCGGTGGCACCGAGGTGCGCACGGCGAACACCGGCGGGGCGGCCGTCATGTGGCGCATCAGGCCGAACATGATGCAACGGTCAAAGCCGCGCGAGAACGGGTTGTGGCGGCCGTGGTGGTACGCGAGCCCGAGGCTGTGGGCAAGAACGTTCAGGTCCGCAACTGACCCCCCTGGCCGGTCCGAGACGAGGGCGGCGCAGCGGCGCAGCAACCACGTGGCGGTGGGCCCGAGGACGCCCAGCCAGAAGTGCTCGACGTACTCACCGTGGGCGGGGTGACCGTGCGCCTCGGCGAGGGCATCGGGCCAGGGGACGATCGTGATGATGCCGTCCTCGGGCAGTTGTGTGGGTGTCATGTTCGTGTTCTCCTTCTGGAGCAGCAATGTGGGAATCACGGCAGACTGGGGGGCGAGATGGCCGGGAAATCGAACAATCCACTTGTGGCCGAGGCGGCGGCGCTCCTGCGCGGCGCATCGCGGGTCGTGGTGTTCACCGGTGCCGGCATCTCCACTGACTCCGGTATTCCGGACTTCCGCGGGCCGAACGGTGTGTGGACGAAGAACCCTCTCGCCGAGAGGACATCCACCCTCAGCTGGTACCTGGCAGACCCGGAGGTGCGCAAGGCGGCGTGGGAAAACAGGGAGCGCACGTTCGGGCGGCCATTGGTGCCGAACGGCGGTCATCTCGCCGTTGCCGACATCGACAGGATGGGCAAGCTGTCCGCCGTCGTCACCCAGAACGTGGACGGTCTGCACCAGGACGGCGGTGTCCCCGACGAGAAAGTGCTCGAGGTGCACGGCACGGTCAAGTTCGCGCGGTGCTGGGAATGCCAGGACAGGCGTCCGATGGGGGAGTACATCGAACTCGTGCGCGCTGGCGACCCTGACCCCGCGTGCGTGAGGTGCGGCGGGATCGTGAAGAGCGACGCAATCCTGTTCGAGCAGGCACTCGACGCGCACGTCATCAGCAGGGCGTACGCGGAGGCCGAGGAGTGCGACGTGCTCTTTGCTGTCGGCAGCACGCTCGGGGTGTCCCCGGCGAACAACGTGGTCAGTCGGGCCCGCGGCGCCGGCAGACCCGTGGTGATCGTGAACGGCGGACCCACGGAGATGGACAACTACGCCAGCATCTTCATCACGGGGTCAATCACCCCCGTGTTGCAGGCCATCGTGGCCGCCGCGAGGTAATTCCCGACCTGCTCGCTAGGGTTTCGTCCATGGCGTCATTCCGCGACCTCTTGTCCCAGGCCAAGTCCCAGATCGTCGAGATCACCCCGGAGGATGCCGAGAAGCGCATCGCGGGGGGCGACGTGCTCGTGCTCGACGTGCGCGAACCGGACGAGTACGACCAGGGAGCACTCGCGGACGTGCTGCACATCCCGCGCGGGCATCTCGAGGCACAGATCGAGGCGAAGGCAACCGACCGTGACCGCGAGATCGTGGTGTACTGCGCAGGCGGCGTGCGCAGCGCGTTCGCGGCGAAGACTCTCCAGGAGCTCGGCTACACGAACGTGCTGTCCATGGCGGGCGGTTTCGGCCGGTGGAAGGACGAGGGCCGTGCCTGGCGCATGCCCGTCACGCTCACGCCGGACCAGCGCAACCGCTACCAGCGCCACATTCTCCTGCCCGAGGTCGGGGTGGAGGGCCAGGCGAAGCTTCTCGGGAGCAAGGTGCTCATGCTCGGTGCCGGCGGCCTCGGTTCCCCCGCGGCGCTCTATCTCGCCGCCGCGGGCGTCGGCACGATCGGCATCGTCGACATGGACGAGGTGGACGAGTCGAACCTGCAGCGCCAGATCCTCCACAACCTCGACCGCGTCGGCCTGCGCAAGGTGGAATCGGCGCGACAGACGATCGTGAAGCTGAACCCCGACGTGAAGGTGAACACGTACGACACCCGCCTCGATGCGTCGAACATCATGGACATCATCGCGGGGTACGACGTGATCGTGGACGGCGCGGACAACTTCCCCAGCCGCTACCTGCTGAACGACGCGAGCGTGAAGCTCGGCATCCCGGTGGTTCACGGCAGCATCTTCCGCTTCGAGGGGATGGTGTCGGTGTTCCATCCGCTGCTCGGGCCGACCTACCGCGACATGGTCCCGGAGCCGCCACCGGCGGAACTGGCACCCTCGTGCGCGGAGGCGGGCGTCCTCGGTGTTCTGCCGGGCATCGTCGGATCGATCCAGGCTCTCGAGACGCTCAAGATCCTGCTCGACCTCGGTGACCCGCTCATCGGCCGCATCCTCTCCGTGGACACCACCGAGATGTCGTTCCGGGTGTTCAAGCTGCGCCCGGACCCCACGAACGTGGTGACCCACGAGAACCGCGACCGCATCGAGGTGCGCGATCTCGACGGTCTCTGCGCACCCCGGCTGTCCCGATAGGCATCGGCCGAACCACTAGCGTTTCGGGGGTGACAACCCCCATCGTGATCGTCGGCGCGGGCTTCTCCGGTGCCGTCGTGGCGCGACAGCTCGCAGAGGCAGGCATCGCCTCCACTGTCATCGACCAGCGCGGTCACGTGGCCGGCAACGCCCACACCGAGCGCAACGACAACGGGGTCATGGTCCACGTCTACGGCCCGCACATCTTCCACACTGCGCACGAGGACGTGTGGGAGTACATCAACCGCTTCGGCGAGATGGTGCCGTACAACCACCGGGTGAAAGCCACGTACTCGGGGCGGGTGTACTCGCTCCCGGTGAACCTGCTCACCATCAACCAGTTCTTCGGCCGCACACTCTCGCCCGTGGAAGCAGAGGCGTTCATCCGCGAGCAGGCCGACGACTCGATCGGCACCCCCGTCACGTTCGAGGACCAGGCACTCAAGTTCGTGGGCAGGGACCTCTACGAGGCCTTCTTCAAGGGTTACACCCAGAAGCAGTGGGGACTGTCCCCCACGGAACTGCCTGCCTCGATCCTCGCCCGTCTGCCGGTGCGCTTCAACTACGAGGACAGCTACTTCAACCATCCCCACCAGGCGATCCCGCGGGACGGGTACACCCCCATCGTGGAGGGCATGCTGGACCACCCCCTCATCGGGGTCGTGCTCGGGCGTGCGGTCACTGCTGACGACCTGGCGGGGGCCGAGCACGTCTTTTGGACCGGCCCGATCGACGAGTACTTCCGCCATGCCCACGGCCGTCTCGGGTACCGCACTCTCGATTTTGCCGCCGAGGAACTGACGGGGGACTTCCAGGGCTGCCCCGTGATGAACTACTGCGACCCGGACGTGCCGTTCACCCGCATCACCGAGCACAAGCACTTCGCCCCGTGGGAGTCGCACGACGCAACGGTCATCTACCGCGAGTACTCGCGCCTGGCGGGGGAGGACGACATCCCGTACTACCCGATCCGGTTGGTCAAGGAAAAAGAGCAGCTCCTGCGGTACGTGGAGGCAGCCCGGGAGGCGAGGGGGGTCACCTTCCTCGGGCGTCTCGGCACCTACAGGTACCTCGACATGGACGTGACGATCAAGGAGGCCCTGGACGCCTCCCGCACGTTCCTCGAGTGCCGGGCCAGCGGGGCCGCAATGCCGTCATTCACGGTCGATCCCCTGTGAAACTAGGCAGATGACCTCCCACCTGCTGGCCCGCTTCCGCGTGGCGCCGGCGGGGTTCTCGGAATCCGCCCTCTATGTCCGTCACCGCGACGGGATGATCGATGACGAGGGTCTGCATCTGATGAAGGGCGGCCGCGCCACCTTCGACACGACGTTCGGCGTGTTCTCCGCCGGGCGGTGGGCGCGCCTCACCGACATCAACGATGTCCTGGTGCGCATCCATGTCACCGGGCGCGTGCGGGTAGAACTCGTCTCCTACGCCGACGGCGTGGACACGGTGGTCGGTGTGTCGGAGTCGGACAACACGGTCCGTTGCGACGATTTCCGCGCGTTGTCGGCCGAGTCGATGTACGTGTGCGTGACGGCACTCGAGGACAGGGTCGTGGTGAAGGGCGGGGAGTGGCGCACCATGACCGCCCCGCAGCGGGATGTGCGGCTCGGGGTGGCAATCACCACGTTCAACCGCCAGGAGTACGTGCTGAAGACGATCGAGAGGCTGGTCGACCTGGAGTCCTCCATCCCGGAGATGACGGGCCACCTGCGCGTGCTCGTCGTCGACAACGCCCGCAACCTCCAGCCGGAGGTGCCGGCCGGCGCGCCGTTCCGGCTGGTGGGCAACCCGAACCTGGGCGGTGCCGGGGGCTTCGCCCGCGGTCTCATCGAGTTCCGCGAGGAGGGCTGGAGCACGCACGTCGTCTTCATGGACGACGACATCAGCCTGGAGCCCGAGGCGATCGTTCGGACGGTCGCGTTGCTCTCCCACGCGAACTCGCCGGACCTCTGCGTGCACGGGGCGATGATGAGCGAGGAGCAGCCCTGGATGCAGTTCGAGGCGGGTTCCCACTACGAGTTCCGCGCGGTGTACCCGCTGCGTGCCGTCGGCCGCGGGATCGACCTGCGCCGCCGTGCCGACGTGGTGCGCGATGCCCTCGAGGAGGACCTCCACTACTCCGCATGGTGGTTCACCGTGTTCCCGATGCACATCGCCAAGGACAACCCCCTGCCGGTGTTCGTGCGCGGAGACGACGTGGCATTCGGTCTCATGCACACCGGGGAGCACACCGTCACGATGCAGGGCATCTGCGTGTGGCACGCGGACTTCGCACTCAAGAACAACCCATCGTCGCTCTATTACGAGGTGCGCAACTTCGCTCTCATCGACACGCTCGTGTTCGACGACCACAAGGCCAGGCACCTCGCCTGGCGCTACCTGGGCTTCGGTTTCCGCAACGCCTACTCCCATCGGTACGCGAGCGCGGAGTACATGATCCGCGGCATGCGCGACTTCCTCGCCGGCCCGGAGGAGTGGATGCGCATCGACCATGCCGCCAAGCACGACCAGGTGCGCCAGGTGACCGAGGAGAAGGCGGGACCGCTCACGCCGGAACTCCTCGCGCTCGGTTTCACACCGCCGCGGCCGAAGTTCATCCGTCTCGGCGGGTACCTGATGGCCCCGTTCCTCGGGGCGGGCCAATTCCTGCCCGGGCCCCTTCGCTCCGGTGCGGTGGGTGTGGCGCAGATCGACGTGCGCGCCGTCGGGCTCGCGATCAGGCACAGGTCGATCCTCTACCGTCACCCGCGGTTCGACGAGGGGTTCGTGTGCGAGCGCGACTACCGGCGGTTCGCGCGCATCCAGCGCGAGGTCTTTGCCACCACGCTGCAACTGCTGCGCACCTACCGGAAACTGAAGAAGGCCTACCGTGGTGCGTACCCCGAGATGGTCAGCACGGAGTCCTGGAAGGAACGCTGCGGCGTCAGCTGATTCCGCGGCCCGTCAGGCGCGCGCGGCAGTTGCCATGAGGACCGACCATGTGGACGGCCCGACCCTTCCGGACTGGGGCAGACCGGCGCGCTTCTGGAACATCTTCACGTGGGCCACGAGAGCGTTGCCGTAGATGCCGTCCGCGGTGATGCGCGTCTTCAGCACCTTGGCGAGCGCCCGCTGGACGGTCTTGACCGAGGGGTGCTTCGTTCCCTTGCGCAGGACACCTAGTTCCGGGCGCACCCCCAACCCGAGTGCATCCCATGTCGCGCGGTCGACCGTGCCCGTGGCCGGCAGGTTCGCGGTGGCCTGGAATGCCGAGACGGCTGCTGCTGTGCCCCTGCCGAACTGTCCGTCCGCGGCGAGTTTCTTTTTTCCTGTGAGCTTCAGCGTCTTGTTGAGCGTGAGCTGGACCGTGCGCACCATCGTCCCCTCGTTCTTCGCGGCCAGCGGCAGGCCGGGAACCACGGGAATCGCCGCGGGGGCGGCCGGCAACAGGCCGCGTGCGCGGAGGTCGTCGAGCTGGGCCCGCAGGAACAGTGCGAACTCGGTCTGGCCCGAGGCGTTCAGATGGACCCAGCAGCACAGTGATGTGTTGTCGAACCAGCGCCACTGGTTGGCGGCCCCGCTCGCGGCGTTCCAGTCGAGCACGGTGACGGAGGGGTTCGCCGCGGCCGCCGCGGCGAGTGCCGCGTTCGTGCGTGCATAGGTGCGGGTGGTCGACCGGGTGGAGAGGTTCACGAAGATGACGCGCTGGACGGCCTTTGCGGTCAGTGCACTGAGCATCTGCTGCACCTCCGACTCCACCGTGTTCTGGTCGTCGTTGTAGCCGAGTGCGACAATCGCGATGGCCGGTGCCTCCACGGAGTTCACGATGCCGATGCCGTCGGTGTCGATCTGCGGCGCGGCGACACTCGCGATGCAGTCCGCTCCGACAAAGCCGCGGCCCGCACATGCATGCCATGTCAGGGCGGGGTAGGAGGGGGTCACGACCGCGGCGAACTCGTTCGTGATGCTCTCGCTCACCGAGTCACCGACGTAGAGGATGGACCCGACCGGCGCCGCCGACGGGTCGACTGCCGGGGCGGGTGACGTCTCGTACCAGGGCGAGTTCAGGTCCCAGTCGCTGCGGAAGTCCCACGCCTTGCGCGTGACGGAACCCGCGGTCCCGGTGACCGTCACGGTGACGGCGTAGCCGTTCCACTCGCCGCCGAGGCCGTCGTGCGCGGTGACGACCGACGTGAGCACGCCGATCGAGGGGTACTTCTTCTGGATGTCGACGGCCGAGAGCGTGCGTGACCAGGTCTGGAGCTGGGCATCCGCGGCAAGGTCGCCGTCGTCAGGCTTGGCGGCGAAGGTGCCGGCTGCGGTCCGGCCACCGTTGGAACTGGTGAACTCCGTGCGTGCGATCGCCCCGCCGCCGGAGCGGATGACGACGCCCGCGGTCTCGACGATCGCCCGGTCGGTGCGGGCGTCCTCGAGGATGGCCGGGGTGGAGCCCCCGACGGTGCGGGTGGCCGACCCGCCGTACACCTGGCAGTCCATGGTGTCGCAGGTCTTCGCGTACGAGTAGCGCGACTCCGAGACCGAGTAGCTGCGGGCGGCCACCGCCTGGGCACGGAGGGCGTTCATTCCCAGGCCACCGGCCTGGTCGCCCCAGCCGGCAGGGGACTCGCGCGGGACCACGCCGCGCAGGTACGACTCCAGTGCCACGGTGTTGACGGTGCGGATGTTGCCCTTGCCGTCGTTGGCCGCCCGGATGCTGCCGCGGTAGTAGCGGATGCGTCCGTTGCGGTACGTGGAGTTCGGAGGTTCGCACACGCCGATGAGGTCGGTTGGCGCGACGGCCGCGGGGTTGGCACCGTTCAGCGAGGTGAACTCCACGGGGCCCGTCACCCCGGTGGCGAGCCGGGTGAACGATGCGGGCACAGCCACGGGGGCGCACGTGGGGCTGGCCGAGGCGAAGACGTCGTAGGTGTTGCGGCCCGTGGGCTTTGCGACGAGGGCGCCCCACTGCCCGGCCTGGCCCGCCCAGGTGAGCGTGGTGTTGTCGGAGATGACGGATGTGTTCGCGCCGTCGATCGTCTGGAGGCGCACGGACATGTTGCCGGCGGGGAGCAGTTTCGCGTCCGTCTCCACGATGGAGGAGATCACGTGGCCCTTGTCGTAGTAGAAGGCGAGGATCTCCTGCCATGTCTTCTGGAACCTGGTCGCCCAACCGAGCGCACCGTATTGACTGAGCCCGCGACCGTGGCCGAACCCGCGGCCGCGCACGATGACCGCGTTCGGCGGGAGCGAATCCGCCGCGGATGTCGCGGGGGTCGCGGCCCCGACGATGACCGACGCAAGACAGAATGCGGTCAGCACGGCGAGGACGCGCACGGGGCGGCTGCGGTGTCGTGCTGGCGGTCGCATTGAAGGACCACGCTAGGTGTTGGTGGCCTCCTGCGGGTGGCGCTCGATGACTTCCCGTTCCTGGATGGCGACGCCGGTGAGAACGAGGGCCATCCCGAGCAGGTCCACACCGGTGGGAGTCTGGTCGAGGAAGAGGAATCCGAACACCGACGCGGTGACGGGAAGCAGCGCGAGCATCACGGAGAACCTGCGAACGGGGATGTGGCGGAGCGTCGCCTGGTCTATCCCGTAGCCGATCGCACTGGAGAGCATCCCCACGAGGCAACACAGAAGGACCAGCCGCGCGGAGGCGAAAGCGGCGCCGGCGTCAGCGATGCCCACCGGCGTGATGACAAGACCACCGAGGACGAGACCCCAGCCGAGGCCCGCCACGCCCCTGCCGCCGAGGGCCACCCGCGAGCCGAGCACGATGTAGCCGGCCCACATCAGCGAGGCGATGAGGATGAACACCAGACCGAGGGGCTCGTTGCCGATCTCGACGCCGCCGAGCACGAACACCCCGGCCGTGGCGAGCGCGAGTGCCAGCAGATTCCGTGACGTGCGCGTCGCGAGAGCCGCAACCGCGATGGGGCCGATGAACTCGATGGTCACTCCCTTGCCGAGCGGGAGTCTGTCAATCGCCAGGTAGAAGAACAGGTTCATCAGTGCCGTGGCGGTGCCGAACATGCCCGCCGCCACGAGGTCACGGCGCGTCCACGGGGCGTGGCCGCGGGGGATGGAGAACGCGATCAGGATGAGGGCGGCACTCAGCACGCGGATCCACGCGACGGTGGCAGGGGCGATCTCGTCGAAGAGGCCGACTGCCACGACCGCGCCCGTGTACTGGGCCGACGCGGAGGCAAGGAACAAGAACTCGGGCGGGACGCGGTGGACGAGGGCCACCGCCCCGTCCGCGCGCGGGGCGGACACTGAGACCTTGCTGCTCAGTCGAACAGGTCGGGGTCCGTGCGGCAGATCTCCTGCCACAGCGGCTGGAAGTGCATCCAGCCGGTGATCGAGTTGCCTGCGTTCTCGCGGGTGTACACCGCCGAATCGTGCGGGATGTGCTTCGGCGTGCCGGCCGCCATCGCGGCGAGCTGGGCCTGCGCGCAGCGCTCGAAGCAGACGAACCAGAACACGGCCTCGTCGATCGTGGAGCCGACGGTGAAGTGCCCGTGGTTCTGGTGGATGGCGGCACGGTTCATGCCGAAGGCCTTCGCGAAGTCGCGGCCGGCTGCCTCCTCGAACACCACGGCACCGCCGTGATCGGAGATGACCGTGTTGCACTCGTAGAACGCGCACGAGTCCTGCGTGAGGGCGTCGAGCTGGATGCCGAGGCTGCTGAACGCCTTGCCGTACACGGAGTGGGCGTGGGCTGCGGCGACCACGTCGGGGCGTGCCTCGTGGACCGCAGCGTGCAGCACGTAGGCCGCACGGTTCACGCTGTGCTTGCCGTAGACGACTTCACCGTTGTGGTTGACGAGGATCAGGTCGCTGACGCTCATGTGGCGGAACGACAGCCCGAGCGGGTTGACCCAGAACATGTCGGGGAACTCGGGATCGCGGACCGTGATGTGGCCGGCCACCCCCTCGCCGAACCCGAAGCGCCCGAAGATGCGCAGGGCGCCGGCGAGCTTCTGCTTGCGGTGGAGGCGCTCCTCCTCGACTGTCGCTTTCGGCGCGAGGTCCTCGAAGCCGATGGTGGTGACCTCTTTCGGCGTGAGGGGGATGCCGTCGATCGACCGGGCTGAGCTGGGTGCGTCTGGGGTAATCGTCATGTGCCCACCTTACGGCACAATGGATGGCATGGGAATCAGCGAGATCCGGCCCGAATCGATGGCCCCGCCGGCCGCGAACTACGCCCACGCCGTGGCGGTCGAGGGCGCTGAACGCCTCGTCTTCACGAGTGGCGTGGTGCCCACGATGCCCGACGGGACCGTGCCGCCGACCGTGGAGGGGCAGGCGAGGGTGGTCTGGGCGAACCTCCTGAACATCCTGCGTGATGCCGGTCTCGGTGTCCGCGACGTCGCCAGCGTGACCACATACGTGGTCGCCGCTGATGACCTGCCCGAACGGCTCGCTGCGGTCATGGCCGTGCGCGACGAGGTGATGGGGGACCACCGGGCCGCGAGCACGCTCGTGACCGTGCCGGCGCTCGCAC
>SXYT01000138.1 GCA_005788205.1 Actinomycetota bacterium
CCGACCATGGAGCCGATCGTGATTCCCATGAGCGTGGGGAAAAGGAGCGTCGACATCTGGGAGAACATCGCCGCCATGGGGTCGGACTGTGCGCCGGGCTGGGGACGGTTGAGCGCCGCCGCGAGGTCGGTGAAGAGCGGGCGCAGGTCCGTGAGCGTGCGGTGCGCCCAGAGTGCGCGGGTGGTGGTGAGGATCTCGGTGTGCCTGTCGCCGGGGCCGGTGGAGAGGCCCGTCACCTGGCGGACGTGCATGTCGGCGATGTCGGCGAGACGGTTGTACGTGATGCGCGTCGCCGGGTCCGTCTCGGTGTCGGGGGTGTCGCCGCGCGCGGCCGCGGCCGCAGCCTGGGCCGCGAGGTCCCAGTTGAGGGGTCCCTGCGAGGCCATCGCCTTCATCATGTCGTTCAGGAACGGGATGTTGCCGAAGGGGAACATCGGTTCCTGTGAGCCGTCATCCGACATGGGCTCAGGCTATGTGCCGTTAGCCTCGTCCGCATGGCAGACGTCGACCTTGACGGACTCGCGCCCTGCCCGGAACTGGACGTCAGCGCGTATGCGGACTCGTTCGACCGGGCCGGCCTGATTGTCGACGTCACCCGCTCGTTCCTGCGCAGCGCCACCGAGGCGGGCCAGACACATGTCATCCTCGTGAGCTCGGCGATGGTCTACGGGGCCTGGCCGAACAACCCGGTGCCGATCAGCGAGCGGGAGCCCGTGAGGCCGGTGCCTTCGTTCTTGTTCGCGGTGTCGTGCGCCACGGCGGAGGCCCTCGTCGACGAGTGGCGGAAGGCCGTGCCGGGTCGGACCGCCACGGTGCTCCGGCCCGTCCCTGTGGTCTCTCCCGAGCGACCGTCCCGTCTCGTGCACGCCCTCGCCGACGCCCTCGGCGGCGAGGCGGTCTCGGCAGACCTTGCCGCCCAGTTTCTCCACGAGGATGATCTCGACACCGCGAAGCGTCTCGTGCGCAGGCTGCGGCCCGATGGCATCCTGAACGTCTCTCCCGATGGCTCGATCATGGGCGAGCGGCTGCACGAACTGTCGCCGAACGCATTCGGCGTTGCCCTGCCGGGCTGGGCAAGGGAGGCGGTTGACGCGCTCCGGTGGCGTTTCCTGAACGGTCCGGTGCCGCCTGGCCTGCGCGAGTACGCGCGGCACAGTTGGCACGTCTCCAACGAGAAGCTGCGCGGGCTCGGGTGGGCGCCGCGAGTGTCGAACGAGGAGTCATACGTGGCGGGCAGTGACGGGTCGTGGCTCGACGGGATCAGCCCGAAGCGCAGGCAGGAGATTGCCCTCGCAGGATCTGCCGCGGCGCTCCTCGCCGTGGTCCTCGCTGTTGTCAGGGTTGTGCGCCGAGCTCGTCGCTGACGAGCTGGACGAGGTCGGCGTGTCTGATCGCCCATGTCTCGTGGGCGCACCGCAGCGCATACCCGACGGTGCTCCCGTCCTCCGCCATGATGACGCCGGGGCCGTCGAGCACACCGTCGGTGTCGAGAGGCCACCAACCATCGCTCCTCCCCGTGGTGAGTCCCATCCTCGTGCCGATACGCCGTGAAGCGGAGTCGACGATGGACAGATTCCCCTCCGCGCCGAGGTAGGTGAACTCCTCGCTGTCGAGGTCTGACCACTCAACGGCGGACAAGGGTGCCTCCGTGCGCAGCACCGTCATGCAGTGCTCGCTGAGGGTGACGACATGGGTTGCGTCGACTGGGCGCCCATCGGGCAGCGCGACCCTCTGGGTTCCGCTCCTGGCGTTGCGGGCCTCCGTGACAAGCAGACCTTTCGCGACGGGGATTGCGCGGGGGAGGGAATCGTCCGCACCGGCCCCGCCCTTGACGGTTGCCTGCGATGTCGTGGCCGGGATGGGCATCACGGCCGAGGTCGAGTTGAGACCCTTCGGCACGGTGACGAGCAGAAGGGAGAACGAGACGACCAGGCTGACCAATCCGACGACCATCGCGAACCGCCGGCCGATCGGCAGCGGTGCGGACTCGGCCGAACGGTGAAGTCGCGCCTCATGGTGGAGTTCGGCAGGATGGCGCCAGTCGCGCTCGTGCGGAGGTAGGGGCGCGATGTCGTCGTCAAATTCGTCGCCTGTGCCCACGAAAGGGAGAGGCTAGTCATGCCCCCCGGACCGGTGGCGTCGCCCCTGGTCGTCTGCTGCGCCCTTGTACGCTGACATGATGGAAGCACCCCGGGGCTCTGACGAGTGGTTCGCACTGACCGAGGCCCCGCTCCCCGTGGGCGCTGTGCATGACTGGGCGGTCGCGCCGGACTGCGGTGCCGTCGTGGTGTTCTCCGGGACGGTCCGTGACCATGCAGAAGGAAGGTCAGACGTCGTCGCCCTCGAGTACGAGGCCTACGAGGAGGCAGTGGTTCCCTCGTTCCGTGCGATAGCCGAGGAGACGCGCAGGCGGCACCCGGGCGCGCGGCGCATCGCGATCCTCCACCGCACAGGACGGCTCTCCCTCGGGGAGTCCTCGGTTGTGGTGGCGGTGTCGTCGGCCCACAGGCCCGTCGCGTTCGAGGCCGCACGTTTCGCGATTGACGCACTGAAGGAGAGCGCGCCGATCTGGAAGAAGGAGATATGGCGTGATGGCGAGGACTGGGGCACCGGCGCGCACGGCATCGTCAGTCCGGCAGAGGTCGGCCGGGGGGACCGGTCCTGATGGTCGCTGTCGCATTCCTTCCGGCGACGTTCACCGTGCTCGCGTGCATCACCGGGTCCTTGCTGCTCGTCCTCGTGTATCTCGACAACCGCAAGAGCCGCATCGACGACAGCATCAACGCATTCCGCAGGCACATCGATGCCCTCTCCCCGGAAGCACGACGCAACTCCGTGATGCGCGACTCCGACGACTAGTCGCACCCATAACCAGCCGAGGATGCCGGGCCGACCTAGTCTGAGCGAATGGCACGCGACCTCGCAATCGACCTGGGGACTGCCAACACACTCGTCTACATGAAAGGCCGCGGCATCGTGCTGAACGAGCCGTCCGTCATCGCAGTGAACCGCAAGTCGGGCGAGGTGCTAGCCACGGGTGGCGACGCACTGGACATGATCGGCCGCACCCCCAGTTACATCGCCGCTGTGCGCCCTCTTCGCGGCGGTGCCATCACCGACTTCGACATCACCGAGCGCATGATCCGTCTCCTGCTCCAGCGGGTCGGGGTCTCGCGCTTCACCCGTCCCAAGGTCATCATCTGCGTCCCATCGGCAATCACCGAGGTGGAGAGGCGTGCGGTGACTGATGCGACCCGGCGCGCAGGTGCGAGTGACGCACAGTTGATCGAGCAGCCGATGGCCGCCGCGATCGGCGCGAACCTCCCCATCGACGAGCCCGTGGGCAACATGGTGATCGACATCGGCGGCGGCACCAGCGAGACGGCAGTCATCTCCCTGGGTGGGGTCGTCGCGCTCGAGGCGGTGCGCGTGGGCAGCTTCGACATTGACGGGTCGATCCAGAACTACGTGCGTCGTGAGCACGGTGTGGCGATCGGCGAGCGCACCGCCGAGGCGATCAAGATCGAGATCGGCTCCGCCGAGCCCGGCCCGCAGGACCGCGAGGCGGACATTCGCGGCCGCGACCTCGTGACGGGCCTGCCGAAGACCGTGCGCCTGACCGCGGAGGAGGTGCGGTTCGCGATCGACGAGCCGGTTTCCGCCATTGTGGCGTCCGTCAAGCGGTGCCTCTCAAAGGCGCCGCCGGAGTTGGCCCAGGACTTCCTCTCCCGGGGGATGTACCTGGTGGGCGGTGGCGGAATGCTGCGAGGGCTCGCCAGCCGCATCGAGCGCGAGACCGAGGTGCCCGTGCGCATGTCCCCCCAGCCGCTCGAGGCCGTGGTGCTCGGCGCGGGCCACTGCATCGAGAACTACCAGGCGCTGCGCGGCATGTTCATGGGTGCGAACAAGTTCCGCTGACGCCGTCAGCGGAACTCGATCCTGCGCACCCTCCCCTCGAGGGTGAGGAAGTACACGGCACGTGACGTGGCCATGACTGCGGTGATGTTGCCGAGGTCCTCTCCGACGGTCTCCGACGAGTGCACACGACGGCCGTCGGTGAGTGCTGCCACGAGAGTCCCCGCGCAGTAATCGCCGTAGACGTACCGGCCGGTGCGGCCGGGCAGGTTCTGCGCCGTGGTGACGGCGCCACCCGAGATGGAGCAACGACCGTCATCGTGGTCGTACTCGAGGAACGGAGCAAGGGCTCCCGCGGCGGGCTGGTCCGTGTTGAACCGGCGCGACCCCTCCCATGCGCTCCACCCGAAGTTCGTGCCGCGCCCGCCCGGATAGGCCTTGGAGGACGGTGCGAACGACACCTCCTCCCGCTCGTTCTGCCCGACATCGGCGACCCACAGATTCCCCGCACTGTCGAACGTGAACCGCCACGGGTTGCGCAGCCCGATCGACCAGATCTCACGGCGGGCGGGGGAGGAAAACGGGTTGCCCGCCGGGATGCGGTAGTCGTCCCCGTCACCGTCCGTCACGTGCAACGGGTCGATGCGCAGCACCTTTCCGAGCAGGCTCACCGTGTCCAGTGCACGGCGTTCCGGGTCGCCGCCGCTCCCGCCGTCGCCCGTTGCGACATACAGCATGTTGTCCCTGCCGACCCGCACTGCCCCGCCGTTGTGGTTCGCGTACGGCTGGTCGATGCGCATGATGACGGACGGCCGCCGTGCCGGCTGGCGAACGAACGTCCCGTCGCTGCGCACCGCCCACCGTGCGATCACGGTGTCCCCATCGGTGTCGGTGTAGTTCACGAACGCCTCCCACGCTGTCCCGTGACGGCGGAACGCGAGACCGAGAAGACCGCGCTCACCCGACGTTGTGGTGAGGTTCCTGATGTCGAGGACCTGGTCGATCCGCTTCCCGTCGAGACCGAGCCGCTGGATGGTCCCTTTTCGGGAGACCACGTACACGAACCGGTCAGACGGTGACCGCTCCACGAGATCGACCGCGCCGGGCACGCGCGCCATGTCGATGAGCCTCCATGCCCCCGTCACGACCGGTTGCCGGGCACGCACGGTGTCCGTCGCGCCCCACACCAGCACCGCAGCGATGACGGGCACGAGGAGGCGGCGCACGGTCAACCCCCCGGCTTGAAGCGGATGAGGCCTTCCTGCACCACCGTGACGGCGAGGTCGCCCGAGACGGTGTAGATGCTGCCCCCGGCGAGCCCCCTCGAGCCCGAGTTGGAGATCGGGTGCTGGTCATACAGCAGCCAGTCGTCGGCCCTGAACGGCCGGTGGAACCACATGGCATGGTCGAGGCTGGCCATCTGGAGGTTCCCGTCACCCCAGCCGAGGCCGTGGGGGAGCAGGGTGGTGTCGAGGAGTGTCATGTCGCTCGCGTAGGTCACGATGCACGCGTGGAGAACGGGATCATCGGGGAGCGAGCCGTCAGCGCGCAGCCACACCTTCTGGGAGGCGGTGGGGTTGCCGACGCGCGACATGGGGTCGCCGTCCACGTAGCGCATGTCGATCGGCCGCGGCCGCTCGTACCACTCGCCCATCTTCTCGCGGTACGGCTCCATGCGGGTCTTGAAGTCGGGCAGCGTCTCCGCGGCCGCGATCTTCCCGGGCATCGCGATCTGCCAGTCGAGGCCGGGTTCACGGGCATGGAAGCTGGCGTGCAGGTTGAAGATGACCTCGCCGTGCTGGATGGCGGCGACGCGGCGCGTGGTGAAACTGCGGCCGTCACGGATGCGCTCCACCTGGTAAAGGATCGGCGCCGTGGGATCACCGGGGCGCAGGAAATACGCATGGAGCGAGTGGACGAAGCGCTCGTGCTCGTCGACCGTGCGCGACGCAGCGACGAGCGACTGGCCGGCCACCTGACCGCCGAACACCCGAACCCGGTTCTCGTCCGGTGAGATACCGCGGAAGAGGTTCACCTCGATCGGTTCGAGGTTGAGCAGTTGGATGAGGTCGTCGAGGGCTGAACTCACGGGCTCATAGTAGGGTCGAAACGTGCGTTATCCGCCCCTACAAGCGTCATTGCGTGCGCATGCGCTCGCGGCGCGGGGGTTCATGCCGGAGAGCGAGGGCGACGCACTCCACGACGCCGCGATGCTCGGCGCCGACTCGGTACCCGGCGCACCGTTCGTCGAGGTCGGTTCCTACTGCGGTCGTTCCACGGTGTGGCTGGGTGGTGCCGCACGGGCCACGGGACGCGTCCTGTTCGCCGTCGACCACCACTGCGGCAGCGAGGAGAACCAGCCCGGGTGGGAATGGCACGACGAGACGCTGGTGGACCCGCGGACGGGCCGCATGGACACCCTCCCGATCTTCCGGTCAACCATCGTCGACGCGGGCCTCACCGCCGAGGTGGTCACGGTCGTCGGTGACTCCCCGGCGGTCGCACGCAACTGGGGCACGCCGCTCGCGTTCCTCTTCATCGATGGGGGCCACGGTGTGGAGCCCGCGACGCTCGACTACGAGTTGTGGACGCCGCATGTCGCCGTGGGCGGCATCCTCGCGATCCATGACGTGTTCCCCGACCCGGCCGACGGCGGCAGGCCGCCGTACGAGAACATCTACCTGCCGGCGAGGCAGAGCGGCCTGTTCGAGGATGTCAGTGCGGAGGGCTCGCTTCGCATCCTGCGTCGCGTGCGCTGATCCATCCGTCAGAGCGGGGCGACCTGGAGGTGCGCGTTGCGGCGCACCATCGGCACCGTGAACAGGCGCGAGGCCGGTGACCCGCCGCTGATCGCATCCGCCGCCATGATGATCGCGGCCGCCGTGTAGGCGGAGTGCTCGTCGGCGGGGAAGTGCACCATGGTCTTGTCGGGGTCGGTGGGGTACACGATGCCCGTCCAGTAGGCGCCGTCGTCGCGGCGGTGCGGCATGGTCCACAGGAGCAGTTCCTTGGCGGTCTCGCGGTCGCCGGCCGCAACGTGGGCGATCGCGCACTCGCTGGTCTCAGCGGCGGTGACCCACTGCTCGTCGCTGACGCAGCGCACGCCGCGGTCCTCGAGCACGAACGTGTCCCAACCCTCGGCCAGGCGTGCCTTCGCGCGCATGCCCGTCATCGCGCCGGTCATGACGGGGTAGTACCAGTCCATCGCCCAGCGTTCCTTCGGCTCGAACAGGCCGAGGTCCGAGTTGACCGCACGGTCGATCGCATCAGCGGTCACCGTCCACTCCGGGTGCGGCTCGCCCATGAGGTCAGCGATTGCGGCGCCGCAGTGCAGGGCGTGGCGGATCGAGGACGACCCCGTCAGGAGCGCGTAGTCCCACGGCATGGAGTCGATTTCCCGCGCCCAGAGAACCATGCCGTCCGGACGCCGCATGTCCATGACGAAGCCCAGTGCCGCGCGGACCGTGGGCCACAGTGCGCTCACCGCGGCGGTGTCGCGGGTGCACAGCCAGTGCGCCCACACGCCGGCCGCGACGTACGCGGTCACGTTGGTGTCGAGTTTGGTGTCCTCGACCGTGGCGTCGGGCAAGTAGTAGTTGAACCAGGAGCCGTCCCCGTGCTGGTTGTTCGCCAGCCAGTGGTACGCGGCGAGTGCGGCACCATGGCGACCCATGATGTCGAGGGCGATCGCGGTCTCCACGTGGTTCCACGGGTCGCAGTGCCCCCCGGGGAACCAGGGGATCATGCCGTTCGTGAGTTGCAGCGACTCGATCGAGTCTGCGGTGCGGTGGAGGTCGGCGGTGGAGAGGATGCCCGGGAGGTGCGGGCGGTTGCGGGTGTCCATCAGGCGGCCTTCCGCGAGTACATGATGAGGCTCTTGCCGAGCACGGGGCTGAGGACGCGCTCGGCGATGCGGGTACTGCGCGGCGCGGTCATGATGTCCCACTCGAGGAACCGGCGGTACCGCGTCACCAGCGGATGGTCATTGTTCGAGGGCCCGACAGCGCACTTCAGCCACCAGTACGGGGAGTGCAGCGCGTGCGCGTGGTGGGATGCGAACACGTCGAGACCCGTGGCGCGCAGTTTGGCCTTGAGTTCCGTCTCGCTGTAGATGCGAACGTGTCCGCCGGGGCTCTTCGGAGCGTGGTACTCGTCCGAGAGCATCCAGTTGATCTTCTCGGGCCACCACGTGGGCACCGTGACGCCGAGCGTGCCACCCGGCTTCAGCACCCGGTGGAGCTCCTTGATCGCGGTCACGTCGTCCTGGATGTGCTCGAGCACCTCGCTCGTGACGACGGTGTCGAACGTGGCGTCCGCAAAGGGAAGCCGTGTGGCGTCGCCGCGCAGTGCACCGCCGTACGTGGCGGCAGGGATCTCGTGCGCCTCGATCATGGCGCCGAAAGTGTTGCGCGTTCCGACGACCTCGTCCTGGGCCCAGTCGAGTGCGAACACCCGTGCTCCGTGGCGTGCCGCCTCGAAGGCGTGGCGCCCGAAGCCCGCGCCGGCGTCGAGGAACATGGCACCGGGACGCAGCCCGAGACGGTCGAAGCGGATGGTGAGCATGTCAGCGTGCCCTGCGCCTCTGGTTGTGCGGCATGGCAAGCACCTCGCGGTACTGGTCCACGGTGAGCTGGGCGCAGTGGCGCCAGCTCCAGCGCTCCACCACGCGCTGCCTGCCTGCCGCCCCGATGCGCTCGCGCAGCGCGCTGTCATCCAGGCCGCGCCGGATCGCGGCCGCGAGCGCGTCGGCATCCGCGGTGGGGCACTGCAGCACGGTCTCTCCGTCCGTCCCGGTGACCTCGGGCAGTGCGCCACCGTCCGTGGCGACCAGGCACGTTCCCGTGGCCATTGCCTCGATGGCGGGGAGACTGAAACCCTCGTAGAGGCTGGGGACGACGGCAAGTTCCGCCTCCGCGTAGAGCTCCACGATGCGTTCGTCGGGCACGCCCGACACGAAGTCGATGTGCGGCTTGAGCCCGAGCGACTCGATGAGGTCCATGCTGTGGCCCGGCCGGGGCTTGCCGATGATCGTCAGGCGGATGTCGCGCTCGGTGCGCAGCTTCGCCATGGCCTCGAGCAGGTAGCTGAGGCCCTTCAAGGCGACGTCGGCGGACGCGGTGGTGATCATCCGGCCGGGCTGGCGCTGCACGTGCGGCATCGGCTTGAACAGGTCCGGATCCACGCCGACGGGCACGAGGCGCATCCTGTCGAGGGGAACGTGCATGTCCTCGTGGATGTCCTTGATGCTGTTCTCGCTGACGACCACGATGCGCGGCATGCGGGACGCGACCTTGCCCTGCATCTCGACGAACGAGTACCAGCGCTTCAATGATCGCCGCCTGCGACGGTTCTTCGCGTGGCTCATCTCGAGCTCGCGGTCCTTCGTGATGGGGTGGTGGAGGGTGACGATCGTGGGGATCATCTTCTCGATCTTCAGGATGTCCCACCCGAGGCACTGGTTGTCATGGACGAGGTCGAAGTCGTCGGTGCGTCCGCGCAGTTCGCGGTAGGCGCGCTTGCTGAACGCGAGCGGCTCGCTGAACTGGCCGCGCAGGAACGCCGCGGTCTCCACGACGTCCGGCCACGACTTCCACTCCCAGTAGCCCGGGAGGCGCCCCGGGTACTGGTCGTTCCAGATGTCGAGGCTGGGGAGGCGGTGCATCGGGATGCGCTCGTCGAGGACGGGGTAGGGCTGCCCGCCGAACACCTCCACGTGGTGGCCGAGGTCGACGAGTGCCTTCGTGAGGTGGCGGGTGTACACGCCCTGTCCGCCGACGTGGGGCTTGCCGCGGTACGTCAGGTAGGCGATGCGCAGGGGACCGTCCCTGTCGGCCGCCGGATTCGGCCTGTCCCCCGTCGGATTCATAGATTCGGAAGGCTAACTGCGACCTCTCCGATTGGCTCCCCGCGCGCGCAGCAACAGAACTGCGAGTGCCGCGAGTAGACCCCATATCCACGGTGCGTTCCCCATGCGGGAGTAGGGGGTGCGCCCGGTGCGCAGGTCCACCGTCCGTTCGATGACGCGCTGTTCGCTCACGCCGGTGCGCTCGAACACCTCGCCGCCCGGCGACACGAACGCGGAGAAACCCGTCGGCGCCACCTGCAGCACCCACCGTCCCTGCTCGCGGGCCCTGGTGCGCGACGATGCGACCTGCTGCGACTGCAGGATCGTCCACGTGTAGCTGGAGCCGTTCGTCGGGTTCACGATGACGAGGCCGCCGCCTTCGATGCCCTCGTTCACGCGGCCGCCGAAAAAGATCTCCCATGAGATCGCCACGCCCATGCGTATGCCCCGTGCGTCCACGTGCGCGGGTGTCGTGCCGGGGACAGCGTCACGGGGCACGAGGTCGACGGGGGCGCCGAGCGCGTCGAGCAGTCCGCGCAGCGGCATGTATTCGCCGAACGGCACGCGCCGCTTCTTGTCGTAGCGGTCACTCACTGTCCCGTCCGGCTGGACGACGACCTGGGCGTTCGTGAACGCACCGTCGCCGGTGTCCTCGGTGATGCCGACGATGAACGGCACACCCAGCCTGCGCGCCTCCGTGGCGATCTCGGTGCGCTCGCGGCTCCCGGCGAACGAACCGCGGCCAGTGATGTTGATGGCATTCTCGGGCCACACCACCGCGGTGCGAGACGCATCAGGCCGGATCGTGCGGGTGGCCTCCAGGTGGGCGAGGAAGACGTCCCGCGGCGGAACGTCCCCGACGTGCGTCCCCTGCTCACCGCCGCCCTGCACGAGCGCGTAGGTCGCCGAGCCGGTGTGCCGGGTGGTGTCGAACGGGACGGAGACGAGAACCACGGCGGCGAGCACCGCGGCCGTGCGCAGCCGGTGCCCGCCGAAGGAGAGCGCGAAGACCGCGAGCGTGATGAGGATGACGCCGCCCGTGCCGGCGAGGACCGCGAGCGGGGACTGCGACTGCGAGTGTGCCATCGTCGCGAGGGGCACACCGCCGAAGGGCGCGGAGAGACGGATCGTCTCGGCGAGGGTGTGGCACACCACGAGGGCGGCCCGGTGGTGACCGTTCGAGACGCGCCCGACCGCGGCCGCAACTGTGGCGGCCGCGCCGTGCAGTCCGGCGAACATGAGCACGACGAGCACGTAACCGGGCGCCGTGAGGAACCACATCCACGCGAGCGAGGGGACGAACCACCCGGCAGCCCACCACATCGCAGTCCGGAACGGCGCGCGGCGGCCCTCGTTCGCCGCCACACCCGCGTAGATCGCGCACCCCACGAACGCAAGGGGCCACCAACCCCACGGGGGCATCGACGCCGCAACGAGCGAGCCGGCCGCGACGAGCCGGAGGCGGGGCGGCCTCACGTGCGCAGCTTCGCCGTCACGACGTAGCGCTGGCGCGTGCTGCCGCGGGGGTGGCACGTGAAGATCGTGAGCGTCCGTTCGGCGGACTGGTTCAGGATCCACACCGCGGTCGGCTTCACCACGAGCGTGCGCGTCACCACGTACTCGTGCGTCTTCTTGCCGCGCGCGACGAAGATCGAGTCACCGACAAGGAGCTTCTGGATGTCGAAGAACGGCCGCGGTCGGAGCGTGCGGTGCCCGCCGAGCACCACGTTGCCCCACTGGCCGGGGAGTGCCGTGCCGGGCCAGTGCCCGACCCCCATGTCGTACACGGCATCCGTCATTCCCGAGTAGACGGGGGAGACGAGGTTCAGTCGCGGGATCGAGATGGAACCGACGCGGGGCCGCGACGCGGCGGATGCATCCGCCGGCATGAGGGACGCGACGCACAGCACCGCAACGGCCAGTCCCTTTCGCATTGGTCAATTATGGGCGTCGAGGCGGGCCAGCACGGACGATGCGGCTGTGCGTGCCTGCTGCACGCAGGCGGGGATGCCGATACCGCGGAAGCTCGCCCCGGCGAGGACGACGCCGGGTGCCGCCTGCTCGAGAGTCGCCTCGAGTCGCGCGAGCCGGGTGAAGTGGTGGGGTCGGTACTGCGGGAAGGACTCCTGCCACCTCGTGAGTCGGATCTCCGTGGGCGAGAAGTCAACCCCGAGGTGGTGCTTCAGGTCCGCGAGGGTGAGGTTCACGAGGGTGTCGTCGTCGTGGTGCATCACGTCCATGCCGTCGCGCCCGAGTGACACGCGCAGGATGCGGGAGCCGTCGGCCGGAGACCAGTGGGCCCACTTGTTCGAGCCGAACGAGACTGCGGTGACCCAGCGCTGGTCCGGCTTCGGCACGAGGTACCCGCTGCCGGTCCACTTGCTGCGCCACTGTGCCGCCGGGACCGCCAGGGTGACCATCACGACCGATGCATGGTCCCACGTCCCCAGTTGCTCCGAGACCTCCTCGCTGAGAGGCCGCACGAACGCGGCGCTGCGGCGTGCGGGTGAGGCAACCACGACAGCATCACAATCGACGGCGGAATCGACGGTGGTGACGAGGTACCCGTCATGTCTCCGGGTGATCTCGGTGACTGCGGTTCCCGTGCGGATCTCCCCGCCGAGGGACGCGACACGGTCCGCGAGCGTCTCCACGAGCGACCCCATGCCTCTCATCGGCACAGCGAACACGGGGCCTCCCTGCGCCGGTGCCTTGCGCGCCTCCGCCGCGGCGAGCAGAAGGCTCCGCCGCGAGGTGAGGGCGTTGATCTGCGGCACCGCCTCCAGGCTGAAGGAGTCGGTGTCGGCGGCGTAGATGCTGCCCACAAGCGGGTCGACGAGGCGCTCGTGCACCTCGCGCCCGAAGCGCCGCCGCACGAGCGCACCGACCGAGTCATCGTGCGGGATGCGGGGGAGGAGCGGCTCCAGGGCGGCCCGCATCTTGCCCCTCGTGCTGAAGAGACGGCTGGTGGCGAACGCGCGCGTCCTCGCCGGCACGCCCATCAGGATGTCGCCGGGGATCTCGTGCAGTCCCTCGTGCCACACATACGCACCGACACCGGTGGGCGAGGTCAGCGCGGCACCCAGCCCGAGGTCCGTGGCGAGTTGCATCGCCCAGGGCACCCGCGTGAGGAAGGCGTCAGCGCCCTCGTCGACGCCGGGAAGGCCCGCGAAGGGTGACGTGCGGATGAGCCCGCCGGTGCGCCCGGCCGACTCGAGGACGGTCACGCGCGTCGGCCGACTTGCGTCCGCGAGCACGGCGAACGCGGTCGTGAGCCCCGTGACACCGCCGCCGACCACCACGACGCGCCGTTCCTGCGTCACGCGGCGGTCACCCGCCTCGCCAGCGCGGCCATCACCGACGCGTCGTCGTTGACACAGGCAGTGCGGGCGAACGCGAGCCCGAGCTTCTGTGCGTGCGCCGCGGCCTCGATGTCGAGGTCGAAGAGCACCTCGAGGTGGTCGGCGACGAAGCCACACGCACTCACGAGGACGCCGTCGATCGGCTCGTCGGTGCCGCGCTGTGCGCCGAAGGAGTCGAGCACCTCGAGGATGTCGGGCCCGATCCACGGCTCCGGCGTGCGCCCGGCCGACTGCCAGGCGATTGACCACTGCGACCAGCGGGTGAGCCCGACGCTCGCGGCGACTGCTTCCGCGGTGGCGCGCAGTTCCTCCGGGTACGGGTCCCCGCCGTCGATGATGCGCTGGGGGAGCGAGTGCGCGGTGAAGAGGACCTTCGTGTTCGCCGGCATCGAAGCGAGCTTCTTCCTCATGTCGGCCGCGAGGAACTCCACGAAGGCCGGCTCGGTTGCCCAGGAGTCGACGCCAGCCACCTCGATGCCGTGTGGCGCGGCGGCCTCGCGCACGCGCCCGATGTACTGGCCGATCGAGTAGGAGGAGTAGTGGGGTGCGAGTACGACGCCGACGATGCGCCTGAACCCCGCGGCCGCCACCTCCGCGACTGCCTCCTCGATGAAGGGTGTCGCGTGCTTCAGGCCGAGCGTCACGTGGTAGCGGCCGGGGTCGACCGCATCCAGTTCGCGCTGCAGGGCGTCGCGCTGGGCCTCGGTGAGCTGCTTCAGCGGGGACAGCCCGCCGATCGCCTCGTAGCGCCCGGTCAATTCCTCGAGCAGTTCCGGTGTCGGCGGGCGGCCACGGCGGATGTCCGTGTAGTACGGGAGGATCTCTTCCTTCGTGCGCGGCGTTCCGTACGCCATCAGCACAACTGCCGTGCGGTCCTCGTTGCGTGCTGCAGTGGTGCTCACCGGGTGGTCCTTTCGTGGACGAAGTCGACCACCGCGTGCAGGACGCCGGGATCCGTGTCCGGCTGCACGCCGTGTCCGAGGTTGAAGATGTGGCCGGGGTGGCCGTTGTTGTCGTCGAGCACCGCCGAGGCAGCGGCGAGCGCGGTCTCCGTGCCGGCGAGCACGAGTGCGGGGTCGAGGTTGCCCTGCACGACGGTGTCCGCACCCAGCCGCGAGCGCGCCGCACGGATGCCGGTGCGCCAGTCGAGCCCGATCACCGCGTTGCCGACGTCGTTCATGGACTCGAGGAGATGGTCACAGCCGATCCCGAAGTGGATGCCGCGCACACCGGGGTGGCGCGCGGCGAGTGCCGAGAACACCGCCGCGGTGTGCGGCTTGACGAACCTGTCGTAGTCGACGCGCGAGAGAGCGCCCGCCCATGAGTCGAACACCTGGAAGGCCTCGGCACCCGCGTCGAGCTGGGCGGAGATGAACGTGACCGAGTGCTGCACGAGGCGCTCCATCACCTCGTGCCAGAGCACCTCGTCCGTGTGCATCATGCGCTTCGTGTTCTGGTAGGTCCGGCTGGGCCTGCCCTCGATGAGGTAACTGGCCACTGTGAACGGTGCACCGGCGAAGGCGAGGAGCGGCACCTTGAGTTCCCTGGCGAGGATCAGCACCGTGTCGGTGACGTACTCGATGTCGGAGAGCTCGAGCTCGCGCAGGCGCGGGAGGTCCGCGCTGGTGCGCAGCGGTTGCGGCGCGACCGGTCCGGTGCCCGGCGTGACGTCGATGCCGAAGCCGACGGCGTGGGCGGGCACGACGATGTCGCTGTAGAGCACGGCGGCGTCGACGCCGTAGCGCCGCACCGGCTGCAGGGTGATCTCGGCTGCGACGTCGGGCTTCTTGATCGCCTCGAGGATGCTGCCCTCGCCGCGGACCGCGCGGTACTCGGGCAGGCTGCGCCCGGCCGGGCGCATGAACCACACGGGAGTTCGGGTGGCTCGAATCCGTGCC
>SXYT01000139.1 GCA_005788205.1 Actinomycetota bacterium
CTCGGGCAGGCTGCGCCCGGCCTGGCGCATGAACCACACAGGAGTGCGGGTGGCTCTGATCCCTGCCGCGGCAGAGAGGAACGGGTCGGGGGTCGCACTCGTCATGGTCAATGGCTACTTGTGGCGGACGCGCCCGCGCAACGCGGTGAAGGCGAGTGTGAAAGAAATCGCCGCCATGACCGCGGATGCCAGGAAGGCCTGGAGGATTGCCGCGCCGTCCCACCCGGTCATGAGCAGTGCCCGCATGCCCGCGAGCAGGTAGGTGACCGGGTTCCAGTCCGCCATGGTGGCCAGCCACCCTGTCATCTGCTCCTGCGGGACGTATGCGGTGGTGAGGAACGCGAAAGGAAAGAAGAGGAGGAACGCATTGTTCACGGCGATGGGGTTGCCGGTCTTCAGTGCGATCGCATAGGGGAACCCCGTGAAGGCGAGTCCCCACGAGATTCCGATGGCGAGAAAGACGAGCATGCCGAGCACGCCGGTCTCGAACCAGACGCCGAGGACGGCGCCCAGGATCACGACAGGCACGCACATCAGGGCGATGACCGCCAGGTCGGCCATCATCAGACCGAGGAGAAGGGTTGACCGTGACACGGGGGTGAGGAGCAGTCGGTCCAGGTAGCCGTCCTGCACGTCGATGACGAGGCTGCCCGCCCGGCTGATCCCGGTCACGGCGAAGATGATCGAGACCGGCAGCTGGAACGCCTTGAAGTCGAACCCTGCCGGCAGGTTGCCCTCCACGAACGACTGCAGCGACCCGATGTTGATCATCAGGAAGAAGAGCGGGACCACGAGGCCCGGAATCACTGCTTCGGCGTCGCGGCGGGTCAGACGGAGCGCGCGCAGCGCGATGGAGGACAGGTCGCGCGCGAATCCGGCACGGCGGGCGAGGAGAGGCTGCTGTGTGCTCATGACCCCGCGCCTTCCTCCATGCGGTTGCCCGTCATCTCCAGGAACACGTCGTCCAGGGTGGGCGTGCGCAGTGTCAGTTCGATGACCTTGATGCCCGCCCCGCTCAGGGCGACCGCAACGGGGCTCAGTGCCGCACCGCCGTTCGTGACACCGACGATCACCTGGTCGCCCTTGACGTCGATGTGGTCGAGGCCGGCGACGGCACGCAGGGTGTCGCCGGCGCGTGCGCCGTGTCCCTCGGCAACCCGGACGATCACGACATCGGACCCGATGGAGCGCTTCAGCGCCGCGGGCGTTCCGTCGGCAACGATGCGACCCTTCGCGATGATCCCGACCCGGTGGGCGAGTGCGTCCGCCTCCTCGAGGTACTGGGTGGTGAGGAAGATCGTCACGCCCATCTCCTCGTTCAGTTTGCGCACCTCGGCCCACACCGATGCGCGGCTGACGGGGTCGAGGCCCGTGGTCGGCTCGTCCAGGAAGAGGATCTCGGGCTTGTGCACGAGCGCTGCCGCGAGGTCGAGCCGGCGCTTCATGCCGCCCGAGTAGGTGGACACCATCTGGTCGAGCGCGTCACCGATGTCCACCAGTCTCTCGAGATCGGTGATTCGTTCGTTGCGCCGTGCCTTGTCGAGTCCGTAGAGGCGACCCTGCATGTCGAGGATCTCGCGACCGGTCTGTTTCGGGTCGAGGGCTGCCTCCTGGAGCGCCACCCCGATGCGCAGCCGCACGCCCTCGGTGTCGCTGTTGATGTCGTGCCCCGCCACGCGGGCCGTGCCCGCCGTGGGGTTCAGCAGCGTGGTGAGCATCCGCACCGTCGTGGATTTGCCGGCCCCGTTCGGGCCGAGGAACCCGTAGATCTCGCCGCGCTCGATGTCGAGGTCGACGCCGTCCACGGCGCGGTTGTCGCCGAACACGCGGACGAGCCCGCGTGCCTCCACTGCAGGTGCGACCGGGGAATTCACCCCCCTGACGCTACCGCTGGGTCCCGCGGGCCTGTCTGCGCAGTTGGGCCTCGATGCGGGCGACACGCGTGCGCGCGGGCGGGTGGGCCGTGACCAGACGGTCGCGCCAGTGCGTGGCGCGCTCGCCGCCGCCGGCATCGATCACGCGGCGCAGGGAACGCAGCAACTGCCTGCCGAAACCCATCTCCACGGCGCGTGTGTCGGCGGCGAACTCGGCACCCTTGCCGACGGAATTGCCGATCCACTGCGCGACGGTGATCGCCGAGAGAAAGACCCACGACACGATCGTGAGCAGACCCGCGGCCGTGCGTCCCACCACGGCCGCCGCCGGTGAACGGCGCTCCAGCGTGTCGCCGGCAGCCTGTGCGACGTTCTGCATGAAGTACCCGACGCGCGCGAAGAGCACGACCGGGATGGTCAGCCACTGGTTCACGGTGAGCGCGACGGTGTGCATGCCGAGATGGTGGCTCAGCTCGTGGGCGAGCACCCCGGTGAGTTCGTCCTCTGTCAGGTTGTCCACGGCCCACCGCGACACCACCATCAGGTGGCCGCCCGTCGCGAACGCATTCAGGTCCTCGGAGTCGATGATGGCGAGCACGAAACGCGACGGCGGGATGTGGTTCTGCTGGGCGACCACCGCCCACGCACCGTGGAGGCGGAGACGCTCCTCGCGAGTCGGGTTGCGCGCGCCGATAACCCGCTGCAGGAAGAGCCGTTGCACCGGCTGCCAGAAGAGCAGCACGCCGAGGACGAACCAGCCGGCGGCGAACAGTGTGTACGGGACCCGGACGAAGAGCTGCACCACCCACCAGAACGCCGCGACGGATGCCGCCCACGCGGGCAGGAGCGCGACGACGGGCAGGACGGCAGCAACTGCGTGTCCGTCGATCCGTCGGGACGACCCCATACGGTCCGTGCGTGCCATCACGCACCAGTCCACCAGCAGGCGGGGGCGCCGTCAATGACCCCGTGTCACCCGCGGTGGGAACCGCCGGGACGGTGTTCACCTACACTCGGGCGCGTGACGGGGACACGACAGGACCGCATCGCGGCACGGGAGCGCAATCCGAAGTGGAAGAACGTCCCGTTGCGCATCGAGATGCTGGAGTGCATCAACTGCGATGCCTGCCTGCGGCACTGCCCGCCCCAGTTGGGGGCCATCTTCAACCACGGAGCCGACGTCGTCATCGTCCCCGAGCTGTGCAGCGGATGCGACAAGTGCCTGCCGGCCTGCCCCGTCAACTGCATCTACCCGTTCCCCGAATGGCAGGAGGCCGGCTACCCCCAGGAGTGGTGGGAAGTGCCCGGCTCCGGCGACGACCCGTACTGACGCGGGCACCACCCGCGGCACCGCACACAACCCGACAGAAAGAAGGCCACCATGCCAGGACGCACCATTCCCGGAGCCGAGCCGCTCTCCCACGAGGGCAAGGGCAATGTGGGGGCGCTCGTTCTCCACGGTTTCACCGGCAATCCCGGGTCGATGCGCGGTCTCGCGGAGGCGTGCGTCGCGGCCGGGTTCCACGTGGAGATGCCCCAGCTCGCCGGCCACGGAACCGTCATCGACGACATGGTCCCGACGCGCTGGGCCGACTGGACCCGTGATGTCGAGGCGGCGTACCAGCGTCTCGCGGTGCGCGCGTCACGCATCGTCGTGCTCGGCCTTTCGATGGGCGGGTCGCTCACGCTGTGGGCGGGCACGCGTCATCGCGAGGTCCGGGGCCTCGTGTGCATCAACCCGGCGACGCTCCCGCAGTCCCCGGAGGTTCTCGACATGCTGAAGGCCATGGTGGACGGCGGCCAGGAAGTGATGGACGGGATCGGGAGCGACATCGCCGACCCGGACACCCACGAGTCCGCCTACCCGGGCACACCGCTCGCGGCCCTGCATTCTTTCCAGTTGGACGGACTGGTGCCGCTGTCGAAGCAATACGGCTCGCTCGTGATGCCGCTCCTGCTGTTCACCTCCGTGCAGGACCACGTGGTGGACCCGGGCAACAGCGACGCGCTCGCGTCGGAGTACGGCGGCACCGTGGAGCGCGTGATGCTGGAGCGCAGCTACCACGTGGCCACGCAGGACTACGACAAGGACGAGATCTTCGTGCGTTCCGTCGAGTTCGTGCACAAGGTGACCTCGTGACACGCCGCAGCATCTCATGACGCGCGCGCTGGTCGCCGCCATCCCCAGTCCTGCGTCGGGGTCGATCGATCTCGGTCCGCTGCGACTGAACGCCTATGGGCTGATGATCGCGCTCGGCGTGATCGTTGCGGTGCGTGTCGCCGGCCGCCGCGCCGCAGAGCGGGGCATCACCGACACGGATGGCTTCGCGGCGATCGCGATGTGGGGCGTCCCGGCGGGTGTCATCGGCGGGCGTGCGTACCACGTGCTCACGAGCACCGAGTCGTTCCGCGGGAACTGGGTGGAGGCGCTCTACGTGTGGAAGGGCGGTCTCGGCATCTGGGGAGGGATCCTGTGCGGGGTGATCGTGGGTCTGTGGAAGGCGCGCCGGATGGGTCTCGACCCGCTGTGGGTGCTCACGTGCGCGGCACCGGCGATCGCTGTCGCACAGTCGATCGGGAGATGGGGCAACTGGTTCAACCAAGAGCTCTTCGGCCGCCCGACCGACCTGCCGTGGGCGCTGTCGGTCTCCGGCGCCACCGCCGTGGAGGCGGGATACCCCGCGGGCACCACGTTCCATCCTGCGTTCCTCTACGAATCGCTCGGCTGTCTCGCCATTGCCTGGCTCCTCGTCGCGATCGAGAAGAGGCGGGACCCCGCACGCGGCCGGCTGTTCGCCCACTACGTGGTGCTGTACACGGCCATGCGGTTCTTCATCGAGGGCCTGCGCATCGACCCCACCAGGGAAGCCGGCGGGCTCCGGCTCAACCAGTGGGTGTCGCTTGCGGTCCTCTCGGCGGCGGGCGTGCTCCTGCTGGTGGACCGCCGGCGTTCTCGTGGGGTGGCCCAAGGGTCTACGGTGAGCACCCATGAGTGAGTGCCTGTACGAAGTGGTCGACCCGGGGGTCGCCGTCATCACGTTCAACCGACCCGAGCGCCTGAACGCGTGGACCGGCCGCATGGGGGACGAGTATTTCTCGAACATCGACCGCGCGGTCGCCGACCCCGCGGTTCGCGTCATCGTCGTCACGGGTGCGGGCAAGGGCTTCTGCGCCGGGGCCGACATGGGCACGCTCCAGGCCATCCCCACGGAGGCGCCGCCGAAGGACGCGAAGGAGGAGCGCAGCATCGTCGACGGCCGCACCCAGGACGAGATCACGCGCATCCCGAAGCCCGTCATCGCAGCCGTCAACGGTGCCGCCGCAGGTCTCGGGCTCGTGCAGGCGCTCATGTGCGACATGCGCTTCGCCGCTGACTCCGCCAAGTTCACTGTCGCGTTCTCGAAGCGGGGTCTCATCGGCGAGTACGGCATCTCCTGGGTGCTCCCGCGCCTCGTGGGTCACGCCAACGCGGTCGACCTCATGTTCTCCAGTCGTGTCGTGATGGCTGACGAGGCCCTCGCCATGGGGATGGTGAACAAGGTCGTCCCCGCGGCGCAACTGATGGACGTGGTCATGGCGTATGCCGCGGACCTCGCGATGAACGTGTCCCCCGCGTCGATGGCGGTCATGAAGCGCCAGGTCTACGGCGACTACGACCGCAGCGTGTCGGACTCCACCATGGAGGCGCTGCGGCTCATGCGCGAGTCGTTCGGCAGGCCCGACTTCAAGGAGGGCGTGCAGAGCTTCCTCCAGAAGCGTCAGGCCGCCTTCCCGCCTGTTCCGCCCGGCATCTGACACGCGCACCGTCCCCGTCCGTCCCGCGGGGGCATTGGTCGGTTGCACGCGCGCGCTCGTAGGCTTGGGCACCGTGGCGAACGCTGACAACCCCCGCACGGAGGCCCCGATCTCGGAGGCAGACGTCGCCAAGGTCGCCCGCCTGGCCCGTCTCGACATCGATGACGCCCACGTGCACCAGTTCACCGAGCAGCTCGCAAAGGTGCTCGCCCATTTCCGTGACATCGATGCGCTCGATCTCTCTGCCGTCGCCCCGATGACCCAGCCCTACCCCCTCGTCAACGTCATGCGCGAGGACGTGGAGCTGCCCACGCTCGACACCGACGAGGTCCTCGCCGCCGCCCCGGAGGCGGAGGAGCGCAGGTTCCGTGTGCCGCCGATCATCGGCCTGGACGACTGACATGGCAACGGTCCCCACCACCGCATCGGCCATCGCAGAAGCTGTCGCATCCGGCCGGGTCACTGCCCGGGAGGTCCTCGAGCAGCACCTCGCCGCCATCGACGCGCGCGAGGGCGAGATCCACGCGTTCAACCTCGTCACTGCCGAAATCGCCCGTGCGCGTGCCGACGGGATCGACGCCGACGTGAGGGCAGGACGCCCTGTCGGCCCGCTCGCGGGGGTCCCGGTCGCGGTCAAGGACAACCTGTGCACGCGCGGTGTCGAGACCACCTGCTCGTCGCAGATCCTCCGGGGTTGGAAGCCGCCGTACGACGCCACCGTCATCACACGGCTGCACGGCGCCGGTGCCGTCATCGTGGGCAAGACGAACCTCGACGAGTTCGCCATGGGCTCGAGCACCGAGAACTCCGCCTTCGGTGCGACGCGCAACCCGCTCGACACCTCCCGTGTGCCGGGCGGCAGCAGCGGCGGCAGCGCGGCAGCTGTCGCAGCGGGTTTCTCGCCAGTCAGTCTCGGCAGCGACACGGGTGGCTCCATCCGCCAGCCGGCGGCGATGTGCGGCATCGTCGGCGTCAAGCCCACGTACGGCACGGTCAGCCGCTTCGGTCTGGTCGCGTACGCCAGCAGCCTGGACCAGATCGGGCCCTTCGCCGTCACTGTCGACGACGCGGCACTCCTCACGGAGGTCATCAGCGGACGTGATGCGAACGACTCCACGTCCATCCCCGCACCGCCCATGTCACTGCGGGCCTCTGTCGGTGCCGGTGTCGCCGGAATGCGGATCGGCCGTGTCACGGACCTGCCGGGCGGTGCCGAACCGGAGGTCGAGGCGGCACTCGAGGCGGCCTTCGCCTCGCTGCGCGCGGCCGGTGCCGAGATCGTGGACGTCCGCCTGCCGAGCCTCTCCTATGCGCTCACCGCGTACTACCTCATCGCCCCGGCGGAGGCCAGCAGCAACCTGGCCCGCTTCGACGGAGTGCGCGACGGCCTGCGCGTCGGCGCCGCCGACACCAACGCGATGTACGGGGCGACGCGCGCAGCCGGGTTCGGCGACGAGGTGCAGAGGCGCATCATGCTCGGCACGTACGCCCTCTCCGCCGGTTACTACGACGCGTACTACGGCAAGGCACTCAAGGTGCGGCGCCTGATCGCCGACGATTTCGCGCGTGCGTACTCGGAGGTCGACGCGATCCTCACGCCCACCTCGCCCGTCGTCGCGTTCCGGTTCGGCGAGAAGGCTGACGACCCGATGTCGATGTACCTGTGCGACATCTACACGATCCCCACGAACCTCGCGGGCCACCCGGCCATGAGCGTCCCGTTCGGCACCGGGGCGCACGGGATGCCGGTCGGCATCCAGGTGCTGGCGCCGGCACTGGGGGAGCAGGCGATGTTCCGTGTCGGCGGTGCGCTCGAGGCGTCGGCGGGAGGTGCCGCATGAGCGACAGCACACTCAGTTCGGTGAGGGCCACCGAGGACCAGATGCTCCCCGGTGGCTGGGAGTTGATCGTGGGTCTCGAGGTGCACGTGGAGCTCGCCACCCGGACGAAGCTCTTCAGCGGCTCGCCGAACAGGTTCGGTGACGAACCGAACACGAACATCGACCCGGTCACGCTCGCACTCCCCGGTGCGCTCCCCGTCCTCAACAGGCAGGCAGTGGAACTGGCCATGCGCATCGGCGTCGCGCTGAACTGCCGCATCCAGCCGTGCATCTTCCACCGCAAGAACTACTTCTACCCCGACATGCCGAAGGCATACCAGATCAGCCAGTACGACATCCCGCTGAACGCGGACGGCCATCTCGACCTGCCGAGCGGCGTTCGCATCGGCGTGGAGCGCGCGCACCTGGAGGAGGACACCGGCAAGAGCACGCACGTGGGCGGGGCGACAGGGCGCATCCACGGCAGCGACTACTCGCTCATCGACTTCAACCGCGCCGGCGTGTCGCTCGTCGAGATCGTGTCCCGCCCTGACATCCGCACAAGCGAACAGGCCAGGGAGTACGCGGCCGAGCTGCGCGCGATCGTGGCCGCCATCGGTGCCTCCGATGCGAAGATGGAGGAGGGCTCCATGCGCGTCGATGCGAACGTCTCCGTGCACAAGCCGGGAACCCCGTTCGGCACTCGCTGCGAGATCAAGAACGTGAACTCGATCCGTGCGCTCGGCCGTGCGATCGACTACGAGGCGCGCCGCCAGATCGACGTCATCGAGTCCGGCGGCACGATCCGCCAGGAGACGCGCCACTGGGACGATGCCGAGGGCCGCACGCACACGCTGCGCGTGAAGGAGGACGCGGACGACTACCGCTATTTCCCCGAACCCGATCTGGTGCCGCTCGACCCCGGCAACGACTGGATCGAGGCCGTGCGTGCGTCGCTCCCGCCGCTGCCGGCGGCCCGGCGCGCGATGCTGCAGGAACTCACCGGCTACGACCCGCAGAGCGAGGCCGTGATCGTTGCGGTGGAGCGCGGGCAGCACGGGTACGTGAAGTCGATCGCCGACGCCGGTGGCGACCCCGTGCGTGCGCTCATCTACGTGACCCAGGCGTTCGCCGATGCGGGGGAGAACCCGACCGTGCCGCCGGCAGACATCGCGGCGCTCACCCTGCTCGAGCGCGACGGAAAACTGTCGGCAACCCAGGCGAAGACCATCCTCGCCGACATCGTCGCGAACGGCGGCGGAGACGCCGCTGCCATCGCGGCGGCGAAGGGTTTCGAGGCCATGGACAACTCGGCAGTCGAGGCCATGGTGGACGAGGCGATCGCTGCCGACCCCGATGCCTGGGCCAAGTACTGCGCCGGCGAGGAGAAGGCGGCCGGTGCCATCGTCGGCCGCGTCATGAAGGCCAGCAAGGGCAAGGCGGACGGCAAGGTCGTCTCCGCCATCATGCAGTCGCGCCGCGGCTGACGACCGCCTCGCCGCCGCTTCCGCGGGGGGCGTACTGTGCGCCCATGGACTTCGCAGTACCCGCAGACATCCAGGACACCCTCGACCAGCTCGATGCCTTCATCGAGGCAGAGATCAAGCCCCTCCAGGCGTCGGATGACAACGAACGTTTCTTCGACCACCGCCGGGAGTGGTCACGCACCGACTTCGAGAACGACGGCGTCCCCACGGCCGACTGGGAGGCCTTGCTGCGCGAGATGCGCCGGCGCGCCGACGCCGCGGGGTGGCTGCGGCTCGCGCTGCCGAGGGAGTTCGGCGGCCAGGAGGCGACCAACCTGAAGATGGCGGTCATCCGTGAGCATCTCGCGACGAAGGGCCTCGGTCTGCACAACGACCTCCAGACCGAGTCGTCGATCGTCGGCAACTTCCCCACGGTGCTGATGATGCGCGACTTCGGCACGGAGGAGCAGAAGAAGGAGTGGATGCCCGGCTTCCTGGAGGGCACGAAGCGTCTCGCGTTCGGTCTCACGGAGCCGAACCACGGCAGCGACGCGACCTACCTGGAGACCACCGCCTACAAGGACGGCGACGAGTGGGTCCTGAACGGCATGAAGAGGTGGAACAGCGGTCTCCACCACGCCACGCACGACATCATCTTCGCCCGCACCAGCGGCAGTCCCGGTGACCCGAAGGGGATCACTGCGTTCCTCGTCCCCACCGACGCACCCGGGTTCAAGGTCGAGTTCTTCTGGTGGACGTTCAACATGCCCACGGACCACGCAGAGGTCAGCCTCACCGATGTCCGCGTCGGGCCGGAGGCTGTGTTCGGCCCGATGGAGCAGGGCCTCGCCCTCGCCCAGCACTTCGTCCACGAGAACCGCATCCGCCAGGCGGCGTCATCGCTCGGCGCCGCGCAGTTCTGCATCAACGAGGCGGTGCGGTACTCGAACGAGCGCATCACGTGGGGCAAGAAGCTGAGCGTGAACCAGGGCATCCAGTTCCCGCTCGTCGAGCTGCACACCGAGGCTGCGATGCTGCGCCAGATGATCCGCTACACGGCGTGGATGCTCGACCACAAGCACCACATGGAGGTCACGCATCTCGTGGCCATGTGCAACTACAGGGCGAACCGCCTGGCGTGCGACGCCGCGGACCGGGCGATGCAGACCTGCGGCGGGGTGGGCTACAGCCGTCACATGCCTTTCGAGCACATCTACAGGCACCACCGCCGGTACCGCATCACGGACGGCTCCGAGGAGATCCAGATGCGCAAGGTGGCGAGCAACCTGTTCGGCTTCGGGGCCAAGCAGGACCGCCGCTAGCGCGGGAAGACCACGAGCGCGCCCGTCACGCGCACGCCGACGCGGGCTCCGGGCTCCGGGAGCAGCCGGGCATGGAGCCGCACCGTCACTGCGGGTCCTGCGTCCAGCCTGATGATGACGGTGCCGTCGTGGCCGTAGTAGCGCGAGGCCATGACAGTGCCGGGGACACCGTCGTCTGCGTCCGTGATCTCCATCTGCTCGGGTCTCACGGCAACGGTTCCCGGCCCCGGGTGGGCACCGACAGCCGCGGGCACCGACCCGAGAGCGCACTGCACCGTGGTGCCGTCAGGGTCGACGACGCCGTCCATCCGTGTGGCTTCGCCCACGAACGTCGCGACATCGAGCGACGCCGGTGTGCCGTAGACGCGTTGCGGCGCGTCCATCTGGACGATCCGGCCGCCGAAGAGAACGGCCACGCTGTCCGCAACAGAGAGAGCCTCGTCCTGGTCGTGGGTCACGAGGAGTGCGGTCGCACCAGCGGCGCGCAGCACCTCGACGACATGGTCACGCACGCTCTCGCGCAGCCCTGCGTCGAGAGCGGAGAAAGGTTCGTCGAGGAGCACCAGATCGGGTCCGGGTGCCAGGGCACGGGCGAGGGCGACGCGTTGCTGCATCCCGCCCGAGAGCTCGGCGGGGTCGCGGGACTGCATTCCGGACAGCCCGACCATGTCGAGGAGTTCGGCGACACGCGACCGTGCCGTCTGTCCGCGCCGCTCCCGGAGACCGAACGCCACGTTCTCGCCCACTGTGAGGTGGGGAAAGAGCGACCCTTCCTGGGGCACGATGCCGACGCCGCGGTGCTGGGGAGCCACGAAGGTGGTCGCATCGCTGACCAGGCGACCGCCGATGCTGACGGTGCCGTGGTCGGGGCGGTCGAACCCTGCGATCAGGCGCAGGAGCGTCGTCTTGCCGCCCCCGGACGGCCCGAGGACCGCAGCGATGGTCCCTTGGTCGCACGCGAGCGAGACGTCCTGGAGCGCGGCGACGCCGTCGAACCTGCGCGTGAGCCCGGTGATCTCGAGTGCCCGGGTCATCGGTCGTTCCCTCTCATCGCAGTCAGTGTGCCGAGCACCGCGGTGGGAACCACGGCGAGGACGAGCATCACGAGGGCATGCGGCCCGACGGCTGCGTAGTCGGACACGGACGAGTGGGTCCAGATCTCGGTGGAGAGCGTCTCGAACCCGGTCGGGCGGAGAAGGAGCGTGGCAGGCAGTTCCTTGACCGCCGCGAGCATGGTGAGTGCCGTCCCTGCGAGGAGCCCGGGAGCCGCGAGCGGGACCGTCACCCTGAAGAACGCCTCCACGGGGCCGGCGCCGAGGCTGTGCGCGACCTCCTCGACGGAGCGTCCTGACTTCTCGAGGGAGGACTTCACCGTGGCGACCATCACGGGGATGAACAAGATCACATGGGCGAACACGACCATCGGCCACTCCTGGTAGAACGGCCTGGCGGCTCGGATGCCGAGGTACACGACCGAGATCGCCACGACGATCCCGGGCAGCGAGTGCGTGACGAAGGTTGATGCCTCGACGGAGCGCGAGAACCTCCCTGGATGGCGCACGGAGAGCAGGGCGACGGGCAGGGCCGCGGCGAGGGTGACGAGCGCGACGGCGATCCCGATGCCGAATGAATTGAGCGCAGCGCCCCACACTTCCGATGCAGCGACCGTGCGCACGGTGTCGCGGCCGAGCCAGTCGAGCACGCCGGTGACCGGCACTCCGACGGAGGGAAGGACGACGAGGAGCGTTCCGGCCGCCGCCACGGCCCGGGCGTTCCGGCCGGCCGGCGAACGCCCGTGCGATCCCCCGCGACCGACTGCCGCGCGCGACCCGTCGCCGCGCACGCGGGCTTCCGCGCCGGTCAGTGCGAGAGCCACGAGGACGAGCACGAGGGACAGGATCGCGGCCCGCGCCGGGTTGAATCCCGCCCGGTAGGCGCCGTAGATGACCCATGTGAACACCTCGTGGCGCATCGTGGCGACGGCCCCGAAGTCGCTCAGCACATAGAGAGCCACGAGGAGTGCGCCCGCCGCGATGGACCGCCTCGCCTGCGGCAGGACCACACCGAACAGCACCCCGGCACCGGAGCGGCCGAGCGCACGGGCGACATCCTCGTGTGTCGGGTCCAGGCGCGAGAGCGTCGCTGTCACGGGAAGCATCACGTACGGGAAAGTCGCGAACGTGAGCACGATGAACGCCCCCCAGAAGCCGGTCAGCCCCGGCCACCTGTCGATCCACGCGAACGCCGAGAGGTAGGAGGGAATCGCGAGGGGCAGCGAGAACGCGACGGTGAGGAGCGTGCGCCCGGGGAGCCCGCTGTGCACCACCACCCAGGCGGCGAACGTGCCGATCACGATGCACGCGGCCGTGACGGCCGCACAGAGCACGAGGCTGCGCACCACCAGGTCGAGCGTGCGACGCTGCAGGAGCTCGTCGGAAATCGCCTGCCACCCCCGGCCGCTGGCCTGGCTGGCCAGGTACCACAGCGGTGCGAGTGCGACCAGGCCGCTCAGCACCGCGGGCAGCCAGAGCGCCGCAGGCGGGCGTTTGCCGAACATGATCCCCAGGCTACGGAACTACTTCGTGAGCAGTCCGACGGACTGTAGCAGTTCCTGCGTCTCGGCGAGCGACGAGAGACCCGAGAGATCGATCGAAGGTGCACCGAGTTCGTCGAGGCCGGGCAGTCCCTCCGGTTGCTGTGCCCCTGTCGTCAGGATGTACTCCCATGTCTTCGTGCGGAAGTAGTCGAGTGCGGTCTCGGACTGCAGGAAGTCGACGAACTTCTGTGCGGCACCCTTGTGCGGTGCTCCACTGAGCATGCCGACACCGGCGACGTTGACGAGGCCACCCGGGTCGCCGTTGCCGACGTACTGGTTCTCCGCCTTGACGGCCGCCCGCCCCTCCGCCGCGATCTTCTCGAGAAGGTAGTAGTGGTTCACCAGGCCGAGCGAGATGCTCCCGTCGTTGACTGCATCGCGCACCGCTGCGTTCTTCTCGAATGCGACCGGCTTGTTCGCCGCGAACCCCAGGAGCCACTCGCGTGCGCCGTCCTCGCCACGAAGGACCCGAAGCGCCGTCACGAACGACTGCCACGAGGCGTTGCTCGGTGCGTAGCCGATCCTGCC
>SXYT01000140.1 GCA_005788205.1 Actinomycetota bacterium
CCGATTCACGTGTCGGTTGAGCATCCACCGACGCACCACACGCAACGGCAATAGTTGTGCCGTCGGGCGCCAGGCGGGGACGACCGACATGTTCGACACCGCCGGCGGGAGAGTGCGTGGCCGAGAGAGTCGACACCGGCGAGATGCAGAAGATCACCGGGATGTACGAGTCGGATCAACTCCCCCAGTCCCCCACATCCACGCGGACGCGGATCGTTCTCGACACTTCCGTGCTCGTGGCCGACCCCTCGTGTCTCCATTCGTTCCCCGGGTGCGACGTGGTCATCCCGTTGACAGTCATTGAGGAACTGGACGGCCTGAAGACCCGCACGGACGACGTCGGGCGGGCCGCGCGCACAGCGTTGCGCACGATTGAGGACCTCCGCCGGCGGGCCGGGGGCTCCATCCACCAGCCCGTTCCCCTCGGCCCCGACACCGACGGGGCCACCATCCATATCGAGGTGAACGGGGTCCAGAAGAACCGCCTGCTCGAGAACGGTCTGGACCCCGTGATTCCGGACAACCGCATCATCGGGGCCGCAATCGGTCAGTCCATGCTTGCCCCCACACGGGTCATCTCGAACGATGCGGGATTGCGTATCAAGGCGGCCCACATGGGCCTGGAGGCCGCCGAGCACCAGCCTGTCGGGCGCTCACTCGTGACGAGACCAATGGGCTGGGTCACCACGGAGGTGTCCCGGGAGATCGTCGACCGCCTCTATGCGAACGGTGAGGTGGACGCATCGACCAGTGCAGATCTTGACGTGCTCCACGAGAACGAGTTCGCCGTCGTGCGCGCCGGGTCGCAGTCCGCGCTCGTGCGCCGCACCGGTGACATCGTCGAGCTTCTCCCGGCCGCGTCACCCGAGGCGTGGGGCCTGCGGGCCCGCTCGAAGGAGCAGCGCTTCGCCCTCGAACTGCTCATCGACCCGGCCGTCAGCGTCGTCGCCCTGGACGGCCGCGCGGGCACGGGCAAGACGGTGATGGCCATCGCAGCCGGGCTCGAGCAGGTCGTGGAGTCCCGCACCTACGAGAAACTCGCCGTGTACCGGCCCCTCGTGCCCGTCGGCAGGGCCGACGTGGGCTTCCTGCCGGGCGGACTGGACGAGAAGCTCGACCCGTGGATGTCTGCCATCCACGATGCCATCGTGGCACTCACGGACCAGCGCAGCAGCAACGACGCCAAGCGCATGATCGACGATCTTCAGCAGCGCAACCAACTCTCGCTCGAATCGGTCACGTTCCTGCGCGGCAGGTCGTTGCACCGCCAGTTCGTGGTCGTGGACGAGGCCCAGAACCTGGAGCCCACCACACTGAAGACCATCCTCACCCGCATCGGCGAGGGGACGAAAGTGGTGTTCACCGGCGACACCAGCCAGATCGACGCCCCGTACATGGGTGAGTCGAACAATGCACTCGCAGTGCTCATCCAGGCGTTCGCGGACCAGCCGTGCTTCGGCCACGTCACGCTCGCGGCCTGCGAGCGCAGCGAGGTCGCGAGCCTCGCAGCAGAGCTTCTCTGACGGCCCCGCCGTCGCGGGGTCGTGCAAGGATGGCGCCATGGCATCGAACCCAGACGAACTCGTCCGCTCTTTCATCTCGCTCCTCAGCGCGCGTGACCTCGACGCCGCACTCGTTCTCGTCTCGGAGGACTGCGAGTACGACAACGTGCCGATGGGCAAGACCCACGGCCCGGAGGGAATCCGTGCCGCGTTGACAGGCTTCTTCGCGATGGCGGAGGACATCGAGTGGGAGACGCTGCAACAGGTCGCGAGCGGGGACCTCGCGCACGGCACTGTGCTGAACGAGCGTGATGACCGCCTCCGGCTGTCGGGTTCTTGGCGGTCACTTCCCGTGTGCGGGGTTTTCGAGGTGAGGAACGGCCTCATCACCCTGTGGCGCGACTATTTCGACCGGGAGACGTTGATGAAGGTGATGTCACCGGGCGGAGCATCGTGAGGAACCGCTGCGACACCCTGCGAATAGTGTGAGCCGCATGGAAAAAAACAGGCCGCAGGAACTCGCCGAGGCGCTGTTTGCGGTGGTTGACCTGGAGACCACAGGTATCGACCCCGCCAGGGACCGGATCGTCCAGATGGCGGCGGTCGTGGTGAACGGCCTCGGCGAGATCGTCGAGTCGTTCGACACGGTGGTCAGGCCCGAGTTCCCGGAGCAGTACGAGCACGGCGCGGAGCATGTCCACGGCATCTCGCGCGAGATGGTGGAGCAGCATGGCATGCCGCTGCGCGCCGCCCTCTCGAGAATCTGGTCGATCAGCGAGGGTCGTGTCTTCACTGCCCACAACGCCCGCTTCGACATAGGTTTCCTGGAGGCCGAGTCCGATCGCGTGGGCATGAGCCGTCGCGTCACCGACTATGTCGACACGCTCGCCCTTGCCAGGCATCTCGACTCGGCGCGCGCGCGGAAGCACAGCCTCGAGGCCCTGTGTGCCCACTACGGGATCGAACGGGAACGCGCCCACGAGGCCCGCTCCGATGCCACAGCCACCGCGCAGGTGCTCATGCACCTCCTTGACGAACTCGGGGTGGAGAGCCCCGGTCAGTTGTCCGGACTGTCCGGGGAGTAACGCGACAGCACACCGCGCGCGGTGCGGGCCTGGAGGTCCGACCACTCTTGCGGCCCGCGCACCTGCGCCCCGGCACCGGCCCTCAGCAGGAGGCGGCCCAGCCAGTGCTCGCTGGATGCGATCAGCGTGATGTCCACCGACCCGTCGGGATTCTCCGTGATGCTGCGCGACGGGTACGACTCAACGACCCATGCCGACTCCGGGGGCAGGTGGAGCGAGACCTTCGTCCCCTCTGCCTCTGACGCGAACCAGTTGGGCACCTCGACGGCCCCGGGACGCACCTCGGCGAACTCCTCGGTGGCCGTGACCACACGCATGCGGTCCACCCGGAAGGTGCGCTGGGCCCAGTCGTGCTTGCTGTCGTCGGCGTTCACGTACCAGTGACCGCGGTCCGAGTAGACGTGGCGCACCACGATGGTGCGCTCCGAGATCTCCCCGCTCGCCATGCCGGCATACGAGATCACGAGCTTGCGCCCGCTGCGTGCTGCTTCCGAGACCTCGTCCAGGAACGAAGGCGACTCGAGGTCGACTGCCACCTCGGCATCACCGAGCACCCTCTTCAGTTTGCGGAGCGCGCTGCGCAGAGCCGCTGAGCGGCGGAACCCGCGCAGTTTTCCCGCCGCCGCACCGAGGAGCGCGAGACCAAAGGCTTCCTCCCGTGTGAGCTCGAGCCTGCGATCGAACTGCAGGGCACCGAACACATGGATCGTGCCCTCCTCGATCCAGATGCCGGTGAGCATGTCAGGCGTGTACGGGGGCAGGCCGCAGGTGGACGCGAGCTCGATCTCGGCGAGCAGATCGTCCTCGGACAGGCCGAACTGCGCCGCCATGTCCTTGATGGCGACGGAGGGCCCGTTCGCCGCGAGCCACGGGAGCATCTTCAGCAGACGTGCCACGCGCACAGAGCTGGGGACGGGGCCGCGCTTGCCGCTCATCGTGCAGTCCCCGCGAGCGCGCGCAGATCAGTGACGATACGGCCACGGACATCGGCCGGCGCAAGGACCTCCGCGCGGTCCACCATGGCGAACAGCCATGAACGGAAGGCCGGGTAGTTGCCGCACGGCACGCTCACCTCCACAGAGCCGTCGTCGCGCGCGACGAGGACGGCCTCAGGACCGAGCTCCGAGATGACGTTGTTGGCGAGGAACTTGTCCACCAGGACGGTGGCCATGACACCGGCCCCGTCACCGAACGTCTTCGGATCGACCGGGATCGAGGAATGAACGTCGAACCCGGCGGGGAGCTCGAACTGCCCTGGCTCGCTGAGGGCGACAGCACCCTCGATGCGGTCCGCGCGGAACGTACGGTTCTGCAGGGGCACATCGCCGGCCGCCTGCTCCACCCCGACGACGTACCAGAAGCCACCACGCTGCAAGAGACCGTACGGGTGGAAGGTGCGCATGCGCGAGTGGTACTTGAACGTGGCGACGCACTTCTGCGACACAGCTTCCCAGAGCAGCGTGAGTGCGGGAATGCCGCCTGCGGCCACTCGGGCGGCCTCAGACATGTCGGGAGCGTCGACTGCGCCACCGAGCCACTGCACTGCGCTGCGGCCCCACGACGTCTCGAGCTGCACGACCGCGGCCGCCTGCTGGAGTGCATCCAGCTCCTCTTCCGTCAGGCCGAAATTGATCAGCTCGTAGCGCTCCTTGTCGATGATGTACTCGCCGACACCGGCCTGGCGGCCGCCACGCGTCGACATCTTGATGGGCACGCCCATCTTCAGGAGTTCCTTCTTGTCACGGTTGAACTTGGTGCGCCGGCCCTCTTCGTCGCCGTAGCGGAACCGCGGGTCGAGCGTGGACATGGCGATCGCGATCTCGTCGATGGAGAGCGGCACGCTCGTGTTGGACAGCAA